>NZ_QTPU01000011.1:0-248656 GCF_003857805.1 Burkholderia sp. Bp9099 | reverse complement strand
CCTCGGGCACGAGCCCGATGACGGGCGAGTCGCAGACGGGCGCGTATGTGGGGATGATGCATACGTTCTGAGCGGCGCGGCGTGTTTGCGTAAAAGGCGCGGGTGGTTAAGGCCCGTGCCTTTTCGCGTTTGCGGGGTTTTTCGGATCGTTGCGGTACTCATGCAGTGCGTTCGGAAAATTTGCACTCGCTCAAATTTTTTGCTGGACCGCAAACGCTTGAGTGCGTTACCTCTATTGCCCGATTTGGCGCGGCGGCGGTGACATCTTTCAGCCGACATGAGTCGAGAATCGCGATAACGACGCCGTCAGCGTTGCGCTGGTCAATCAGTCTTGCAGCCAACACTGATTGTCGAGATCCGATCGAGGCATTGTAGAGTTCCAGGAAACCAACACATAGTCTTGTCCTGGCTCATTCCTGAAACGTGATCGTCCGAGTCGACTCCGGATTTCGGGTTGAGGTGGTTCCGGTCAGAGAAATCATCGTGCAAATCAAGAACAAGGTACTGGTCTATCTTACGTGGCGAGACAGGTTGCTCACTTTTACGCAACCCAAGTTTCCGGAGGCCGGGAGGCAGGTGGTTGCCGGCACGATGAACCAGGGAGAAATGCCCGTAGTCGCCGCGCTACGCGAGCTTCGCGAGGAAAGTGGTATCGACGAGGCCCGGGTTGTGCGTGTTCTCGGCGAGTACTTTTACTCGATGAGGGCATTCGGAAGAAGCGAGATTCAGCACCGGCATGTCGTGCATGTTGCATTGAGTGACGCTATCGCCATGAGGACGCAATGGATGCATCTCGAGGTCGATCCGGGTTCCGGTGGTGGGCCTATTGAATTCTGCTTCCAGTGGCTTCCTCTTTTTGGAGCGGAATTCGCGCTGATCGGCGGGCACGATTTCTTCGTCCCCATGCTGAAACACTTCATGCGCGACCATTCGAGTGGATGATTGAACAGAGACTGATACATGAGGATTTGTATCGTAGGCCCGTCGGGCGCGGGGAAAACGACGATCGCCGGGGAATTGGCGCGCAAGTTCAATATCGCCACGTACGAATTCGACAACGTTTATTGGGACACGAGTGGCACGGAGTTTGTGAAGAACTCAGATGAGACGATGGCGAAGGCCATTGAAAAAATCCTCAAGCAGGGCTGCTGGTTTGTCGAAGGTGCGTACGACAAGCGGATGTATCCGCTGCTCGCCGAGTGCTCGCTGATCTTGAGGGTGGAGGTTTCATTCAGCGTGAGAGCGATGCGCTTGATCAAGCGTTTCGTTTGGTCGACGGTGACCGGCAAGGTGCCCAAGGAGACCTTCCGGAACACTGTCGACCTGATCAAGTTTTCATTCCACTTCGACAAGCGGCTCAGCGAATTTCTGTCCGCAGACGTGATGCTCTCGCGGAAAGTCGCTTCAGTTCGCGACACGTCATCGTGCATCGAAGCAATGCGCGCGGCCGGTCTTTGCTGAATCGATTGCAGTGCGTTCCTTCATGCATCGCAGTCTGACCGGCGTCGAGCGTCAGAACCCGCACGCCTCGGTCGTCGTCAACGTCGCGAACGGCCCGCCGAGCGTCGCATTGTGATGCGCGACGATCCGCTCGGCCGGCAACGCGGGCGTATCCATGCAGGTATGCGCATCGGCGACGAGCACGGCACGAAAGCCGAGATCGGCGGCCGCGCGGCACGCCGTGTCGATGCAGTACTGCGTCTTCATCCCCGCAATCACGATCTCGCCGATCCCGGCCGCGTGCAGCCATTCGGCGAGCCGTGTGCCCGCGAAACAACTCGGCCGGGTCTTGTCGAACACGATGTCGCGTGCCGTATCGATCGCGAGCGCCGGCAGCAATGCGGCGAGCGGTGCATCGGGCGCGATCGGCAAACCCGCCGGGCCGGTGTGGCGCACGGCGAATACGGGCGCGCCGGCTTCATGTGCGCGGCGAATCAGCCGGTTGACGTTGGCCAGCACGCGTTCGCCGTCATGCGGACGATCGGGGCCATGGAACAACCCGACTTGCATGTCGACGACGAGCAGCGCACGTTTCGGGGATGGGGCTTCGGACATCGCGTTTCTCCTGAAAGGCCGGTGCGGACGGAGAAACGACGAGACCCCGTCCGGAACCGGCGGGGCCTGTGGGAATCGGTGAAGGGCGCTACGACCTTGCGCGCACTCGCCGCACGGGCCCGCCGAAGGCGGTCGTGCGCGTAGTCGTCGAAAGGGTGAGCGTGGCGTCGTGCATGGAGCGATCATGCACGATGCGCGTTCGCTGCGTCAATGACGTGTCGCACGCCCCGCGCCGCCACCGCTCAATCGAGCGCCTTCCCGGCCTTCTCGTCCATGCAGCGAATCGCGAGCAGCGTGAGCACGCCGCAGCCGATCGCATACCACGCGGGCGCATTCGGATTGCCGGTCGCCGCGATCAGCCACGTGACGAAGAACTGCGCGAAGCCGCCGAAGATCGCGACGCCCACGCTGTACACGAGCGCGCCGCCGGTCGCCCGCACCGCCCGCGGGAACAGCTCGCCGAGCATCGCACCCGTCGCGCCGATGTTGATCGCGTGCACGATCGACAGCGCGGCGATGATCGACAGCAGCGACGCGGCGCCCGGCCAGCGGTTCAGCGCGATGAACGCGGGATAGATCGCGGCCATCAGCACGATGCGCGTCCACCAGACGATCCGGTTGCGGCCGAACACGTCGGACAGATGCCCGCCGATCGGCGTCACGAGCATCAGGATCGCGCCGGCGACGCAGCCGGCCGTCATCGACAGCCAGGTCGGCAGATGCAGCACCTGCACGCCGTAGATCGCCATGTAGAACACGATGATGTAGTGGATCGACGTGCCGCCGATCGTCACGCCGAGGCCCGCGAACACGGCCTTGCCGTGATGGCGCAGCACGTCGGCGAGCGGCAGCGACGCGACCGGTTCGTCGTGCGCGGCGGCCGGCGTGGCGGCCGGCACTTCCTCGACGGTGCGGCGCAGCCAGTAGCCGAGCGGCACGAACAGCGTGCCGATGATGAACGGCACACGCCAGCCCCAGCTCTCGAGCTGCGCGGCGTTGAGCGTCGACGTCAGCGCGACGCCGGTGAGCGCCCCGGCGAGTGCGGCGAGCCCCTGGCTCGAGAACTGGAACGACGCGTAGAAGCCGCGGCGATGCTGCGGCGCCTGTTCGAGCAGCAGCGTCGTCGACGCGCCGACTTCGCCACCCGATGCAAACCCTTGCAACAGGCGCGCAAGCACGAGCAGCAGCGGCGCGGCGAGGCCGATCTGCGCGAAGGTCGGCGCGATCGCGATCGTCGCGGTGCCGAGCGCCATCAGCAACAGCGTCAGGATCATCGCCTTCTTGCGGCCGGCGCGGTCGGCATACATGCCGATCACGAGGCCGCCGAGCGGGCGTGTGACGAAGCCGACGCCGAAGCTCGCGACCGCGAGCATCAATTGCCCGAACGACGAGTGCACCGGGAAGAACAGCTTGCCGATCAGGATGGCGAAGAAGCTGTAGACCGTGAAGTCGTAGAACTCGAGCGCGTTGCCGACCGCGGCGGCCGCGATCAGGCGGCGTTTCTTCGCGGCGGCGCGGGCATCGGCCGGCGAGCCGGCGAACGGAAGGGCGGACGTTTCCATGAGGTTCCCCTGCTAAGGCGCGGAACTGCGTGATGAAGGGCCGTCAGGCCGCGAGCCAGGCTTCGGCGACGCGGACCCAGTAACTCGCGCCGATCGCGAGGATGTCGTCGTTGAAGTCGTAGCCGGGGTTGTGCACCATGCAGCCGCCCTTGCTGCCGATGCCGTTGCCGATGAACGCATAGCAGCCGGGGCGTGCTTCGAGCATGTAGGCGAAGTCCTCGCTGCCCATCAGCGGCGCGGCCTCGGTTTCGACGCGATCGGCGCCGAGCATCTGGCGGGCGATGTCGGCCGCGAATGCGGTCGGTTCGGGATGGTTCACGAGGACCGGATAGCCGTAGTCGTAGTCGACTTCCGCCGTGATGCCGAAGCTTTCCGCCTGGCCCTTCGCGAGCGCCTCGATCCGGCGTGCGAGCAGCGCGCGCACGTCTGCGTCCAGCGCGCGCACCGACAGCTTCATCACGACGGTTTCCGGAATGATGTTGAAAGTCTCGCCGGCCTGCACGCTGCCGACGGTGATCACGGCCGCATGCTGCGCATCGACCTCGCGTGCGACGATCGTCTGCAGCGCGACCATGATGCTGCCCGCGGCCGACATCGGGTCGCGCGCGAAGTGCGGCATCGCGCCGTGTCCGCCGACGCCGCGCAGCGTGATCGTCACGCGGTCGGCCGACGCCATCGCGGCACCGGCGCGGAACGCCATGTCGCCGGCGGCGCGGCCCGGCATGTTGTGGATCGCGAAAATCGCGTCGCACGGGAAGCGCTCGAAGAGGCCGTCGTCCATCATCGATTTCGCGCCGCCGAAGTTTTCCTCGGCCGGCTGGAAGATCAGGTTCAGCGTGCCGGAGAACTGGCGCGTGGCGGCGAGGTGGCGCGCCGCGCACAGCAGCATCGCGGTGTGGCCGTCGTGACCGCATGCATGCATCTTGTTTGCGTGGCGGCTCGCGTACGGCAGGCCGGTGGCTTCGGCGAGCGGCAGTGCGTCCATGTCGGCGCGCAGGCCGACGGTGCGCGTGCCTTGTCCTTCGCGCAGCACGCCGACGACGCCCGTCTTGCCGATGCCGCGATGCACTTCGTAGCCCCACCCCGTGAGCAACTCGGCGACGAGATCGCTGGTCAGCGTTTCCTCGAACGCGAGCTCCGGATGCGCGTGGATGCGGCGGCGCACGTCGATCAGGTCGGGGGCGATCGCGGCGATGCCCGGGATGACGGGGTTCACGGCTTGCAGCATGGTGTCTCCTGTGGAGCAGGTGAGGCAGATGGGGCCGGTGGGCGTTTGACGCACATATGACGGCCAAGCATATAAATTTCTGTCGGGTACCAGAAGCTGCTAAATTGCTTTGGTGCTCACCACCGGTTGCCGCTCGGGAATACCCTGATCCGCTGCGCGTGGCCGGGCGTCGGGTTTCCACGAATCACGCATGCCGCCATGAAATACCATCAGCTGAAAGCGTTCGTCACCGTCGCGGACGAAGGGAGCATCCGCGCGGCCGCGCGGCGCCTGAACGTGTCGCCGGCGGCGCTGACGAAGGCGGTCAAGGAGCTGGAGATCGCGCTCGGCGTGTCGCTCGTCGTGCGCACCGCGCGCGGCGTGCAACTCACCGCGTTCGGCCAGCAGCTGCAGGTGCGCGCGCGGCTGATCGTCGCCGAGATGCAGCGGGCGCGCGACGATATCGAGCAGGCGCAGGGCGCGATGACGGGCTCGGTCGCGGCGGCGATCACGCCGGCTGCGGCGGTGACGATCCTGCCCGACGCGTTTCGCGCGTTCCGGCGGCGCTTTCCGGTCGCGCGCGTCAATCTGATCGAAGGGTTTCCCGGCGTCGCGCTGCCGCGGCTGCACGACGGCTCGCTCGATTTCGCGGTCGCCGTCGTCGTGCCCGAACTGCTGGCGGCCGAGTTCGACCACGCGGAACTCTATGCGAGCCGATCGCTGATCGTCGCGCGCAAGGGGCATCCGCTCGCATCGGCCACGTCGCTGGCCGATCTCGTCGAGGCCGACTGGCTGATGAATCCGTCGCCGGAAAGCTCGACCCAGATGCTGTTCAACTCGTTCGTCGCGTACGGGCTGCCGGTGCCGCAGCGGGTCGTCGAATGCCCGAGCTTCGGGCTCGCGCACAGCCTGATGACGGGCTGCGACCTGATCGCGTCGATGCCCGAACAGCTGCTGCAGGGCGAGTGGGCGCGCGACCAGCTCGCGGTGCTGCCGATCCGCGAGCGGCTGCCCGGCGTGTCCGTGCAGGTCGTCACGCGTCGCGATAGCCCTCTCACGCCGGCCGCGTCGATGCTGCTCGACTGCCTGCGCGATTCCGCGCGGCGCAAGGGGCTCCGATGAGTCGGGCAATGCATCGCGTAGTGATCCTGAACATATGCCGCGCACCGCGGACCATTCCCGCTCGCGGCGCGCTCGCCGCGAGCCGGTATCATAGCGGCCGGCCCGCCGTTCCGGCGGGCTTCCGACAACACGCCATCCGGCATCCAGCAATCAGAGGCATCACATGACCAGTGCAACCCAATTCGACAACGTATCGGTCGTCAAGCGCGCGAACGTCTATTTCGACGGCAAGTGCGTGTCGCATACCGTGCTCTTCCCGGACGGCACGCGCAAGACGCTCGGCGTGATCCTGCCGTGCGCGCTCAACTTCGGCACGGACGCGCCCGAATTGATGGAAGTGCAGGCCGGCAAGTGCCGCGTGAAGCTCGACGGCAGCAGCGAATGGCAAACCTACGGCGCCGGCGAGTCGTTCTCGGTGCCGGGCAAGAGCCGCTTCGACATCGAAGTGCTCGAGACGCTCGACTACGTCTGCAGCTACCTGTAAGCGCATGAGCACCGGCCGCAACCCATGCGCGCGGCCGGCGCGCTGAAAGCAGAAAGCCCCGCCGAAGCGGGGCTTTCTCGTATTCGGACGGCGCGTTGCCGTCCGGCGCGGTGCTTACAGGCAGGCGTTGATGTCGCCTGCGGCAGCGGCGTCGCCACGCATGCCGACCCACGTCTTCGCGCCCGGCTTCGACGCCGGACGAACCATCGCGGCCGCGCCGTTCGGCGGTTGCTGGCCCGGTACGTAGACATCGGTCGCGAGGCCGTTGGCGAGCACGTTCTGCGTGACCACCTGTTGCTGCGACTTGTCGGCCCAGGTCTTTGCGATGCACGCCGACACGTCCTCCGCGGACTTCTGGCTTTGCCCCACGTTCTGCATGGCCGGATCGGCTGCGTGTGCGGAAATTGCCACGGTCAATGCGATGAGCGGTAAGTATTTCACGTTCACGTTTTATCTCCCTCGAGTCGTGATTGATTGAGCGGGATGCGCAGCAGAACTTGAACTGCGTTCTTGTGAGATTGCATCGGACAAATGCGGTTCCGGCGATTCCGAAACAAGTTGTTAACACGCTTGCCAAACGACAATCCGGATGCTGTCCGTTCTGTTGCGATACGGCATGGGTCGCGCACGGCCCGCGTGGAGGCGGGGACGCGGCGACGACGTCATGCGTCGTGAGGTCGGCTCGCTGCCCTGTGGTGTGGCGGATTGACGGCCGCGGCGTGCTGCATGTATCTGCATGTCGCGCCGCGACGCTTCTTTATTGGATGACGAAGTGGAATGGCTGAAACGGTGGCCCCGTCGCATGAGCACCATGATGACAAACTTTCGTCCGATGAATTGTCAACCAAGTTTAAACGCCGGACGCGGCGGAATGCGAACCGGCGCGCAGGGTGCGCGCCGATCCGGAACGGCGGGGACGGTGAAGCGCGCGGTAGGTATCAGCTGGCCTTGCGTGCACCGGCGTCGCGCAGGTTGACAGGCACGACCGGGCGGAAGCGTTCGCGCTTGTGTTCGTCGTCGAAGTGCTGGAGCGCGGGCTTGATGAGGTCGCTGCGCGACACGATGCCGATGATGCGCAGCGATTGCGGATCGTCGACGACCGGCAGGCGTTCGAGGCCGAGCATCGCGAGCCGCGACGCGACCACGCGGCACGTTTCGTGCGCGTGCGCGACGGCCGGCGCACGATCGATGAATGCGTTCGCGAGCGCCGCGCCGGGACCGGCTTGCGCACGCTGCGCGTCGAGCGTCGCGCGATCGACCAGACCGAGCAGGCGGCCGTTCTGCACGACGGGGTACGCACGGTGCGTCTGCTTCGCGCCGAAGTACTGCGACTCGACGGCGTCGAGCGTCGTGGCGCCGTCGATCGCGACGAGCTCGTCGGCCGGCGTCATCACCTCGGCCACGTCATGGCGTTCGAGCGGATCGACGCCGTATTCGCGGTAGATGTGGTAACCGCGGCGCGCGATCTTTTCCGTCATGATCGAACGCTTCATCACGACGGTCGCGAAGCCGTGCGCGACGAGCGTCGCCGCGAGCAGCGGCAGCAGCGCGTTCGCGTCGTGCGTGAGGCCGAACGCGAACACGATCGCGGTCAGCGGCGCACCGAGCGTGGCGCCGAGCGTCGCGGCCATGCAGACGAGCGGCCACAGCGCCGGATCGCCGCCGGGCAGCACCGGCGACAGCACGGTGCCGAGGCCCGCGCCGAGCATCAGCAGCGGGGCGAGTACACCGCCGGACGTGCCGGAGCCGAGCGCGATCACCCACATCACGGCCTTCACGGTCAACAGTGCGAGTGCGATCTTCAGCGCGATGTGCTGGTGCAGCAGGTCGCCGATCACGTCGTAGCCGACGCCGAGCGCGCGCGGCTCGAGCCAGCCGCCGATGCCGATCACGATCGCGCCGAGCGCCGGCCACCACATCCAGTGCACCGGCAGCTTCGCGAAGGTGTCCTCGACGCGGTACAGCGCGGCCGACAGGCCGCACGCGAGCGTGCCCGACAGCAGGCCGGCGACGAGGCACGACAGCAGCGCGACGGGCGTCGGCGGTGCCGTGGTCAGCGCAAACAGCGGGTCGACTCCGAAGAACACGGCGCGGGCGAAACCGGCGACCGCGCAGGCGAGCGCGACCGGCAGGAAACTGCGCGGACGCCATTCGAACAGCAGCAGTTCGACCGCGAGCAGCACGGCGGCGACCGGCGTGCCGAACACGGCGGTCATGCCGGCGGCCGCGCCCGCGACGAGCAGCGTCTTGCGCTCGGCGGCGGTCACGTGCACGCATTGCGCGATCAGCGAGCCGAGCGCGCCGCCCGTCATGATGATCGGGCCTTCGGCGCCGAACGGGCCGCCGCTGCCGATCACGACACCCGACGACAGCGGCTTGAGGATCGCGACCTTCGGCGACATGCGGCTCTTGCCGAACAGGATCGCCTCGATCGCTTCGGGAATGCCGTGGCCGCGGATCTTCTCCGAACCGAAGCGCGCCATCAGCCCGACGATCAGCCCGCCGATCACCGGCACGACGATCACCCATGCGCCGAGCGTGTGGTGCGCGGGCGAACGGTCGGCGAACGAAAACTGCTGGAAGAAGAACAGGTTCGTGAACAGGTGGATCAGGCTCGACAGCACGAACGCCGCCAGCGTGCCGAGCAAGCCGATCCCGGCAGCGAGCAACGCGATCCCGGGCAGGCGTTTGTTGGTCGAGAAGTCGCGCTTGTGCGGTGCGTTCATCGGCGTGAGGATAGGTCGGTAAAGCCTGGGTCAGTTATTGATCTGCGGAACCTGGAACGTGCCCTTGAGCGATTTCAGTTCCGCGCGATGCATGGCCGCGAGGTGGGCGAGCAGCGTCTCGCCGGCTTCCTCGAGGTGGACCTCGACCTGCCGGCGGTCCGCTTCGCTCGTCTTGCGCTTCACGAGCCCCAGTGCCTCGCAGCGCGTCACCAGCGCAACGACGCCGTGATGCTGCGCCTGCAGGCGTTCCGCGAGTTCGCCGATGGTGGCCCATTCGCGGTGCGGATAGCCCTTGATGTGCAGCAGCAGCAGGTACTGCAGCGGCGTCACGCCCTCGCTTTGCGCGGCGCGTTCGGAGAAGCGCTCGAAACGGCGCATCTGGTAGCGGAACTCGGACAGTTGCTGGAAATCGCTTTTGGTCAGCGCGCGTCGGGTATCGGTCATTGCGGTCGGTCGGGCAGCAGTTTCGGTAACGCGAAATATATCACAATATGATATAAATGGCCGAATTTCAGCGAAATAGATACATTACGCTGTCGTCGGCCCGTTGAGCGTCCGCGTTACGCGGCTTCGAGCATCTGCGTCTGGCGGTACAGGCCGGTGACGAGATCCGTCTGCGTGATGATGCCGACGAGCCGGCGCGATGCGTCGACGACCGGGATGTGGTGATGGCCCGAATGCGTAAACAGCGGCACCAGCGCGGTGATCGGCATGGTCTGCGGCACGGATGCGACGTCGCGGGTCATCACGGTCGCGACGCTGGGCGGCCGGCCGCCGAACGATTGCGGCAGCTGCGCGGCCAGCCGCCGCCACAGCGGGACCGGGCGGCGCAACGGGCGCGTGAGGTCGGCGCGCGTGACGATGCCGACCAGGCGATCGCTGCCGTCCACGACGGGCAGCGCCTTCACGCGATGGCGGTCGAGCAGCGTCAGCGCGGCCGCGACCGACGTCGACGGCGCGACTTCGATCGCGTTCTTCGTCATCAGGTCGGCGCACGTGAGCTGGCCGAACGTGCGCGCATAGGCCTGCATCTCGGTTTCGCGCAGCAGCATTTCGAGGTCGTCCGGGTCGACGTCGAGCCATTCGCCGCGACGCTTCAGCACGGCGTCGAGATCGGCGCGCGTGAAGCCGCCGCGTGCCGGCGCGGCGTTGCCGCCTTGCGGTTTCGCGTCGTGGCGCACGCCGCCGTGCGGATAGCGGTGGCCCGTCAGCGCGTGGTACACGAGCGCGGCCGACAGCAGGATCGCCGATTGCAGTGCGATCGGCTCGACCACGAAGCGCAAGCCGAGCGCGTGGATCGCCGGGCCGCCGAGCACGGCCGTCAGCGCGACCGCGCCCGACGGCGGGTGCACGCAGCGCAGCGCGAACATGCCGCCGATCGCGAGGGCGACCGCGACCGCGGCGGCCGTGATCGGATCGGCGATCCACTGCGCGCAGGCGACGCCGACGGTCGCCGCCACCAGATTGCCGCCGATGATCGACCAGGGCTGCGCGAGCGGACTCGCGGGCACCGCGAACAGCAGCACGGCCGACGCGCCCATCGGCGCGACGAGCAGCGGCACGAGGCCCGGCACGCCGGGCAGCAGCCGCATCGTGACGCCGACCGTCGCGATCCCGACGAGCGCGCCCGCGCACGAGCGCATGCGCTCGCGCCAGCCGAGCGTCATCGGATGGGGAATGAAGCTGTGCAGCCATTGGCGGAAGGTGCGGCGCGACGGGGAGGAGCCTGACGACATGGACGATTGAGCGGTAAACATGACGATGCGCATGACGCAGCGCGAGGACGTCGAGAATTATATCGCGTCGTGATATAAATTGTCGCGCTGCATCAACGCGTTGCCTGCGCGCGCCGCATCCGTCTTGCAGGAACCTTTCATCGGATGAAAGCCTGACTGCCCTGCGACCGCGCAAATTTGTCTGCAGCGGCGTACAATTCGGGCCACCGAATTCCCCGATACGCCACAACCACGCACGCGATGCCCGCTCTCCCGCCCGTTCCCCGGCATGGTGATCGCTTGCGCGTGGTTCGCGCGCACGCCCCGATTCCCGTCTGACGCGAGCGCCGCCGACGTTTCCCCACCGACACTCCCCAAGCCAATTCAATGGACATGCTCGAAAACATGCGCCTGTTCGTGCGCGTTGTCGAAGCCGGCAGTTTCACCGCGGTCGCCAAAGAAATCGATGCGACCACCGCGCAGGTGTCGCGCGCGGTGTCGAACCTCGAAGCCCACGTACAGACGCGCCTGCTGCATCGCACGACGCGCCATCTCGGCCTCACCGAAAGCGGCGAGCGCTACTTCGAGCGTGCGAAATCGATCCTCGCCGAATTCGATTACGCGAATGCCGAGGCGCGCAACGCGCTGCTGCGGCCGAGCGGCAAGATGCGGATCCATGCGATGACGGGGCTCGGGCAGAGTCATGTCGTGTCGTCGATCGTGCGCTACCAGGAAGACAACCCGGACGTGTCGGTCGAGTTGACGCTCGCGCAACGGATGCCGAACCTCGTCGAGGAAGGCTACGACGTGTCGATCGTGACCGCGTCGCAGCTGCCCGATTCCGGCTATGTCGCGCAGACCTGCGGCACCAGTTGCAGCGTGCTGGTCGCGTCGCGCGAATATCTCGCGCGGCACGGCACGCCGAAGACGCCCGACGACCTGCCGAACCACGTGTGCCTGCGCCTCGATACACCGGCATCGCCGGCCAGCGAGTGGCGGCTCGAGCGCGACGACGGCGAGGAGACCGTCTACGAACTGCAGCCGGCACCGTTCCAGGTCAACGTGCCGGATGCGCTGTGCGTCGCGGTGCGGGCGGGGCGCGGCATCGCGTGCGTCGCGCTGTATACGGTGCTCGACGACCTGCGCGCGGGACGCCTGATCCGCGTGCTGCCCGAGTATCGGTTGCAGACCGTCAGCGTGTACGCGGTCTATGCGACGCGCCGCTATCTCGATGCGAAGATCCGCACCTTCCTCGACCATCTGCGCACGACGCTCACGCCCGCGCTGGAGAACGACCTGCGCGAACTCGACCGGCTTGCGGTCGAGCCGATGCCGGGCAGCCGCCAGCGCGCCTGATGCCGCCGGTCGCACGCCCGGCGGCGCCCGGTATCACGCGTCCGGCGTGACGCGAATCCGTTCGAAGCGGCCGGCGAGCCACGCGTAGGCGGCGATGCCGAGCAGCCCGTGCGCGGCGACGAACCACAGTGCGCCCGCGAACGAGCCCGTGTGCGCGACGAAGTAGCCGATCACGAGCGGCGTGACGATCCCCGCGAGGTTGCCGAGACCGTTGAACACGCCGCCGCTCAGGCCGACCATCCCTTCGGGCGCGGTGTCGGCGAGCACGGCCCAGCCGACCGCCGCGAGCCCCTTGCCGAAGAACGCGATCGTCATCAGCGCGATCACGACGGCATTCGACGACGCGCCGTTCGCGAGCGCGAGCAGCGTCGCCAGCGCCATCCCGACGACGAACGGCGTCTTGCGGGCGCGCGACGGATGCACGCCGCGCCGGATCAGCCAGTCCGACAGCACGCCGCCGAGCACGCCGCCCGTGAAGCCGCAGAGCGCCGGCAGCGCGGCCACCCAGCCGGCTTCCATGATCGTCATCCCGCGCCCCTTGATCAGGTAGATCGGGAACCACGTGATGAAGAAGTAGGTGAGCGCGGTGATGCAGTACTGGCCGATGTAGATCGCCCACAGGTTGCGGTGGCGGAACAGCTGCGACGCGTCGCGCCACGATAGGCGCGAGCGCTCGCGGACGCGGTTCGCTTCGAGATCGACGAGCGCACCGTGCGCGCGCAGGTAGTCGCGCTCGGCGTTGCTCACGCGCGGATGGCCGTGCGGCTCGCGATACCACGCGAACCAGAGCGCCGACAGCGCGACACCGAGCATCCCCATCCACAGGAACACGTGTTCCCAACCGAGCGCGTGCGTGAGCCACGCCATCGCGGGCGTGAACAGCACGACGGCCATGTACTGCGCAGAGTTGAACAGTGCGGATGCGGTGCCGCGCTCCGCGGTCGGAAACCAGCACGCGACGATCCGCGAATTGGCCGGGAACGCCGGCGATTCGACCAGGCCGAGCATGAAGCGCATCGCGAACAGCGCGAGCGTCGCGGCCGCCCCCTGCACGGCGAACCAGCCGACCGTGCCCTGCAGCATCGTGAAGATCGACCACAGCAGCAGGCTCAGGCCATACACCCGGCGCGCGCCGAAACGGTCGAGCAGCCAGCCGCCCGGGATCTGGCCGAGTGCATAGGCCCACGCGAACGCGGAAAACACGATGCCGAGCTGCATGGGCGTGAGCCCGAGGGCGTGCGCGACGCCGGTACCGGCGATCGACATCGTCGCGCGGTCCGCATAGTTGACGACGGTGACGGCGAAGATCAGCGCGAGGACCGTGTAACGGACGCGGCCGATCGTGCGCGACGCTGTGGATGAGGCGGGAGAGGTGGAAGAGGCGGCGACGGCTGCGCTGCCGCTGGATCGATTGGGCATGCGAGTCTCCTGGCCTCCGGCGTACGGAGGCGTTTCATTGGATGTTGTCTTGGTCGGGGAGGGGCGTGCGGCGGTCAGCCTGTCACGCTCGTCGGCGGCCGCTGGCCCGAGAAGCACGCGGCGAGGTTGGCGAGCACGATCCGGCCCATCTGTTCGCGTGTCTCGTGCGTGGCGCTCGCGCGGTGCGGCTGCACGACGACGCGCTCGAGTTCGAGCAGCGCGGCCGGCACGCGCGGTTCGTCGGCGAACACGTCGAGCCCCGCGCCGGCGATCGTGCCGTCGGCGAGCGCGCGCACGAGCGCGGCTTCGTCGACGAGCTTGCCGCGCGCGACGTTGATCAGGAATCCTTTGCTGCCGAGCGCGGCGAGCACGTCGGCGGTCACGAGCACGTTGCCGTGATCGGCCGACGCCGCGAGCACGAGCACGTCGCTGTCGCGCGCGAGCGCGGCGAGGTCGGGCACGTAGCGATAGCCGCTGTCGCGGTGTTCGCGCGGGCCGAAATAGCTGACCGGCATCCGGAACGCCTGCGCGCGCTGCGCGATCGCACGTCCCACGCGGCCAAGGCCGACGATGCCGAGCCGCTTGCCCGTCACCTGCGTCGCGAGCGGCTGCGCCACCTTGCCCCAGCGGCCGGCGCGCACGATGCGCTCGCCGGCGCCGAGGTCGCGCAGCGTCATCAGGATCAGCCCCAGCGCCATGTCGGCGACGTCGTCGGTCAGCACGTCGGGCGTCGTCGTCACGTGAATGCCGCGTGCGCGGGCGAGCTCGAGATCGACGGCGTCGGTGCCGATGCCGTTGATCGCGATGATCTCGAGCGCGCTCAGCCGCGCCATCAACGCGGCCGGCAACCCGTTCGCGCCGCCCGTGACGACGCCGCGGATGCGCGATGCGACGCGATCGAGCAGCGCGTCGGGCTGGTCGGCCGCATACAGCCGATGCACCGCGTAGCGGGCGGACAGTTCGGCGTCGATGGTGTCGGGAAGCGGCTGGGTGAGCAGAAGGTCGATGGTCATGAGGGTCTCGGTCGGCGTGCGCGGCGCGGGCCGCGCATCAGGTGCAACCGAGTATAGGAATCGAATCGATATCGGTCTAACATCAAGACGCTATCAATTGATTCAAGATTTGAATGATTGAACTGAACCAGCTTCGCTGCTTCGTCGCCGTGGCCGAGGAACTGCATTTCGGGCGCGCGGCCAGGCGGCTCTTCATGACGCAGCCGCCGCTCAGCCGGCAGATCCAGTTGCTCGAGCACGCGCTCGGCATCGCGCTGCTCGAACGCAGCAGCCGGCAGGTCAGGCTGACCGCGGCCGGCGAGCGCTTCTTGCGCGACGCGCGACACATCCTCGAGTTTTCCGCGCGGGCCGAACAGGCCGCGCAGCGCGTCGCGCATGGCGGGGCCGGCCGCATCACGCTCGGCTTCACGGCCGTCAGCGCGTACCGGATGATTCCGGCGCTGCTCGCGCACGCGGCGCACGCGCTGCCCGACGTCGACGTCGAACTGCGTGAAATGGTGTCGACCGTGCAGATCGACGCGCTGGCGTCGCGCATGCTCGATGCGGGCTTCGTGCGCCAGCGCGCGGCGCGCCATCCGCTCGAATACCGGCTCGTGCAACGCGAGCCGATGCTCGTCGCGGTCGCGCAGGGCGCGCCGCTGGCCGCGTACGAGCGGATCGGCCCGGACCAGCTCGACCGGCAGCCGTTCATCGCGTATTCGCCGAACGAGGGCAAGTACTTCCACGACATGATCTCGGGGATGTTCGCCGGCGCCGGGCGCTTGCCGAACTACCTGCATTACGTCGGGCAGACGCATACGATCCTCGGCCTGGTGCGTGCCGGGTTGGGTGCGGCGCTGGTGCCGGCGTCGGCGCGCGAGCTGCATGTGGACGGCGTGGTGTTCCGGCCGCTCGCGGACGTCGACGTGGCGGCGGAGCTGTATCTCGCGTGGCGCGCGGACAACGACAATCCGGCGCTGCCGGTGTTCAACGCGATGGTCGAGCAGTTTCTGACGCAGGAGGCGGACGGCGGGGGCGTTGTTTAGATAAAGTCTGTTGTCTGACGATATCAGGCGCCGCGCCCGACGCGCGCCGACACCGGCCCGCAAGACCGGCACAGACCTGCGCCGTCTGCGACTCCGGCGCAATCCCACCACGCGGAAGGCCCGTTTTTCATCCTCGACAAGGGAAAACCCTCATTTTTCTCTCATCGGTCGTCGTATTACTGTATCGATACACTAAATCGATACAGTTGCGCCTGGAGGCGCACTGCAAAGGAGACGGCCATGACTACCTTCACCCGGCGGCGCTTTCTGCAAACGGCGCCCGCCGCCACGCTCGCGGTCGCGGGTGGCCTGCCGGCGATCGGCCGCGCGGCGCAAACCGTGACGCTGCGCTGCTCGTCGTCGATGCCGGCCGACCAGAACGCCGCGCACTACGTGTGGTACGAGCGGCTTGCCGCGAACCTGAAGGCGAGCGTCGGCGATGCGATCCGGGTCGACTACTTTCCGAACAGCCAGCTCGGCAAGGAGAGCGACGTCGCGCAGCAGGTGAAGATCGGCGCGATCGACATGATGATCGCGGGGTCGTCGATCTGGGCCACGGTCGCGCCCGAGCTCGGCATGCTCGATCTCGGCTACCTGTTCGACAGCTATGCGCACGTCGCGAAGGTGCTCGACGGCCAGGTCGGCACCAGCCTGAACGCGCTGCTGCAAAAGCGCGCGGGCTGCTCGGTGCTGACGTGGGGCTCGCACTTCGGTGGACGCTGCGTGTTCACGAAGCAGCCGGTGACGGCGCTGCCGGGCGTGAAGGGCACGAAGCTGCGCGTGCTGCCGACGCCGGCGTTCATGGACACCTTCAAGGTGATGGGCGCGGTGCCGACGCCGATTCCGTTCGGCGAGCTGTACATGGCCGTGCAGACGGGCGTCGTCGACGGGCTCGAGCACGATCCGGCCACCGTGCTCGCGAGCCGCTTCGACGAGATCGTCAAGTCGTGCTGGCAATCGCACCACGTGTTCGCGGCGATGACCGTCGTGATGGGGCGGCGCGCGCTCGAGCGGATTCCGGCGAACCTGCGCCCGGCGTTCGACCGCGCGGTGGCCGATGCGACCGCGCAGCAGCGCGCGATCGCGACGCAGAAGGCCGCGCAGGCGGAGGCGGCGCTGAAGCAGCACGGGATGACGTTCCATCCGATGGCGGAGGCCGAGCGCGCCGCGCTGCGGCAGGCGATGCACGACCGCCTCTACGTGGCGTTCGCCAAGCAATATCCGGCCACCGCGCCGCTGTTTCCGGCGATCGCCGCGGCGCGGGGTTGAGCAATGGATACCGGTTCCGTTTCGAGCGTCGTGCCGGGCGCCGGCCCAGCCCGCCCCGCGCGCGCCGCCGTCCGCGCGCTGGCGGCGGCGATGCGCTGGATCGAATACGTGTCGGCCGCGGTGCTGGCCGTCGACGTGCTCGTCGTGTTCGTGTCGGTCGTGTTCCGCTATTTCCTGCACGACCCGGTCGACTGGGCCGAGGAGGTCGCGAGCGCGCTGATGATCGTGCTGGTGTTCTTCGGCGCGGCGACGGTGCTCGGCCGCAGCCAGCACGTCGGCATCGACCTGTTCCGCGGCTGGCTGCCGGCGCGCTGGCAGGGCGCGCTCGTGCAGATCGGGCACTGGATCGTCGCGGCGGTGTCGCTGAACCTGCTGGCGTCGTCGTGGCAGCTGCTCGGCGATTCGTACGACCAGTTGACGACCGGCGGCCTGCCGGGCTGGATCAACGTGTATCCGATGATGTTTGGCGCGCTGTTCATGAGCGTGTTCGCGCTCGCGAACGCGCTGAACGCGCCGCGCCGCCGCGTAATTGGCACGCTTGCGTGCTGCGCGGTGCTCGCGGGCGCCGTGTACGGCTGGAACGCGCTGCGGCCCGAGCATGCGATCGCGCCGGGGGCGCTGCTGATCGCCGGCTTCGTCGGCGGGCTCGTGCTGGGCGTGCCGATCGGCTTCGTGCTCGCGTTCTCGGCGCTGCTGTATTTCCTCGCCGACCCGACGCTGCCGTTGCAGGTCTACTCGCAGCAGGTGATGGCCGGCGCCGATCACTTCGTGCTGCTGGCGGTGCCGTTCTTCGTGCTGGCCGGCTTGCTGATGGAGTCGAACGGGATGTCCGCGCGGCTCGTCGAATTGCTGCTGCGGATCTTCGGGCGGGTGCGCGGCGGGCTCGGGTTGATCGTGATCCTTGCGACGGCGTGCTTTTCCGGCGTGTCGGGTTCGAAGCTGGCCGACATCGCGGCGGTGGGCGGCGTCGTGATGCCGGCCGTGCGCCGTGCGCGCCAGGACCCCGACGAAACCGCGGCGCTGCTCGCGTGCAGCGCGGTGATGGCCGAGACGATCCCGCCGTGCGTGAACATGATCATCATGGGCTTCGTCGCGAACATCTCGATCGCGGGGCTGTTCGTCGCGGGAATCGTGCCGGCGGCCGTGCTCGCCGCGTCGCTGGCGGTCGTGACCGTGATCTGCGGACGCCGGATCGACATCGACGCGGTGTTCGTCGAGCGCCGCGCGTGGCTGCCGCTCGCGGGCGGCGCGCTGGTCGCGCTGATCATGGTCGTGATGATCGGCAAGGGCGTGACGTCGGGTATCGCGACCTCGACGGAAGTGTCGGCCTTCGCGGTGGTCTATGCGTTGGTGATCGGCTGGACGGCGTTCCGCGAACTGACCTGGCGCTCGGTCGGCCGCGTGTTCGTGCGTGCGGCATCGATGGCGAGCGGCATCCTGTTCATCGTCGCGGCGGCGTCGAGCGTGTCGTTCGCGCTGTCGATCGAGCAGATTCCGGCGCTCGTCTCGGGCACAATGACCGCGTTTGCCCATCAGTACGGCTCGACGGCGTTCCTGTTGCTGGCGGCGCTCCTGATGATCGTGTTCGGCGCCGTGCTCGAAGGCGCGCCCGCGCTGATCATCTTCGGGCCGCTGCTCGCGCCGATCGCGCTGCAGCTCGGCATCAACCCGCTGCATTTCGGCACGGTCGTGGTGGTGGCGATGGGGCTCGGGTTGTTCGCGCCGCCCGTCGGCCTCGGGCTGTTCACGACCTGCGCGATCACGGGGACCGAGGTCGCGCGCGTCGCCCGGCCGATGGTGAAATACCTGCTGGTGCTGTTCGTTGCCCTCGTGGCGCTGATCTTCGCACCGGCGTTTTCGTTGTGGCTGCCGGCCCGTTTCGGCCTGTAGCCCGTTCAATGCAAGACGACATGAGTACGATTCAGGACGTGGCCCGTCATGCGGCCGTTTCGGTCAGCACGGTTTCGAACGTGCTCAACGGCCGCACCGACCAGATGAAGCCGGAGACGCTCGAGCGCGTGAAGGCGTCGATGGATGCGCTGCAGTACCGGCCGAGCACGCTCGCGCGCCAGCTCAAGACGGGGCAGACGCCGCTCGTCGGGTTGCTGGTGCCGTCGATGGCGAATCCGATGTACGGCTACATCGCGCGCGAGATCGAGGCTTGCGCGCAGGAGCAGTACGGTCATCGCGTGCTGATCGGCAACACGTACCGCGACGCGGGCAAGGAGGCGGCGTTCTTCGACGACCTGTTCGCGCACGGCGTGCGGCGCGTGATCGTGATCTCGTCGCTCGCCGACGAAAGCCACCTCGAACGCGCGGCCGAACGCGGGATGACGGTCGTCAGCTACGACCGCCGCGCGACGCCCGGCGAGCAATCGAAGGTCGATCACGTGACGGCCGACAACGAGGCGGCCGCGCGGCTCGCGACCGGCTGCCTCGTCGCCGCGGGCCATACGCGGCTCGCGTTCGCGACCGTGGCCGGCATCACCGTGAGCCGCAGCGACAAGATTCGCGGCTTTCTCGAAGTGGCGCGCGACGCAGGCGCCGATGCGCAAGTGCTCGAAGGCGGCCCGGCGAACGAATACGGCGACGCGGTGATCGTCGAGGTCGGGCGCGCGCTCGGCGCCGCGCTCGCGGCCGATCCGGCGCGGCCGACCGGCGTCGTCGCGGTCAACGACCTGTTCGCGCTCGGCCTGATGGCGGGGCTGCGCGACGGCGGACTGCGCGTGCCGGACGATGTGTCGGTCGTCGGGATGGACGGCCATTTCCTGTCGGCGATCTCGTGGCCGGCGCTGACCACGGTGCAGCTGCCCGTCACCGAGATGGCCGCGGAGATGGTGCGGCGCGTGATGCGGCACGACGGCGACCCGTCATCGGCGCCCGGGCAGTGCGTGTTCCCGGGCGTCACGCTGGTCGAGCGCGCGTCGGTTGGGCCGCGGCCGCGCGCGGTCGAATCGAACGGAGACAACGCATGACGCGCGTCTACGTGACCCATCCGTCGGGGATGTTCGATTACTACTTCGGCGCGAAGGCGCTGCGCGCGCTGCAGGCGCTCGCGGACGTCACGTGCAATCCGCTCGACCGGGAGCTCGGCACGGACGAGCTGATCGCCGCCGCGCAGGGGTGCGATGCGATCATCGCGTACCGGCAGACGCCGGCGCCACGCGCGCTGTTCGAGGGTCTGCCCGCGCTCGCCGCGTTCCTGCGCTGCGCGGTCGACATCCGTACCGTCGACGTCGACGCGGCGAGCGAGTTCGGCGTGCTGGTCACGCAGGCGAGCCCCGGGTTCGGGCCGGCCGTCGCGGAGTGGGTGATCGGCGCGATGATCGGCCTCGCGCGCGGGATCGGCGGCTACGCGGATGCGTACCACCGCGGCACGCCGCCGCTGCCGCGGATGGGCCGCGAATTGCGCGGCAGCACGCTGGGCGTGGTCGGTTATGGACAGATCGCGCGCCAGCTCGTGCCGATCGCGACGGCGTTCGGGATGCGCGTGCTCGTGTGCGACCCGTACGTGCGGGTCGACGCGCCGTCGATCGAACAGGTCGACCGCGCGACCTTGCTGCGCGACGCGGATTACGTCGTGTGCCTTGCGCCCGCGACGCCGGCCACCGCGAACCTGTTCGATGCGCGCGCGTTCGCCGCGATGAAGCCGGGCGCGTGCTTCGTCAATGCGTCGCGCGGCGAGTTGGTCGACGAGCAGGCGTTGGCCGACGCGCTCGACGGCGGCCGGCTGGCCGGTTGCGCGCTCGACGTCGGCCGCGCGGCGGACCAGATGCCGACGCCCGGACTCGCCGCGCATCCGCGCGTGATCGCCACGCCGCACATCGGCGGACTGACGCGACCGGCGGTCGAGCACCAGGCGCTGGAGACGGTCGACCAACTCGCCGCGCTGCTCGACGCACGCGTGCCGAACGGCGCGGTCAACGCCGCGCATGCGACGCGGCTTGAACGCTGGCGGTCGGCCGACGCGTCCGCCGCGCCGGGTGTGCGATGACGCGCGACGAAGGCGGCATGCGGCTGGCGCCGGTGTGCGATTGCCATATCCACATCTACGACGATGCATATCCGCTCGCGCCGACGGCGACGTTCCGCCCGCCGCATGCGCCGGTGGATGCGTATCGCCGCGTGCAACAGACGCTCGGCCTCGCGCGCGTGGTCGTCGTGCAACCGACCGGTTATGGCTTCGACAACCGCTGCACGCTCGATGCGCTGGCCGCGCTCGGCCCGCAGGCGCGCGGCGTCGCGACGGTGCCGGTCGACGTGCCGGATGCCGAACTCGAGCGGCTGCACGCGGCAGGCATCCGCGGCGTGCGGTTCATGACGCTGTCGGGCGGCGTCGCGCGATGGGACGAGCTCGAGCGGATGGCCGCGCGGATCGCGCCGCTCGGCTGGCACATCGATTTGCAGCTCGACGGCCGGACGCTGCCCGACGTCGAGCCGATGCTGGCGTCGTCGGCGGCGCGCGTCGTCATCGATCACACGGGCAAGTTCCTGACGCCGGTTGCACCGGATGCGCCGGCCTTCGTTGCGTTGCGGCGCCTGCTGGATCGCGGCCACGTGTGGGTGAAGCTGTCCGCGCCTTACGAGACCTCGCGATCCGGTGCGCCCGGTTACGACGATGTCGCACGCCTTGCCACCGTGCTCGCACGCGCGCATGCGGCGCGCTGCGTGTGGGGCAGCAACTGGCCGCACCCGAACGCGTCGCCGCTGCCCGACGATGCGCAACTCCTCGGCTGGTTGCACGCGTGCGCGGCGGACGCGGCGGTCGGTCGCGCGATACTCGTCGACAACCCGGCCGTGCTGTATGGGTTCGATGCGGACACCTCGATCGGCGCCGCGACGTAACGTGGTCGGCCGCGGGCCGAGCCTCGACGGCCATGCGGTCGACGCGTTCGTCCACGACTTTCCGGTGCGATAGGCGCTGCGTGAAGCGAAGAGGGTGAAGCGGGGAAGGTGTAGCAGCGGGAGTTGAAGCGCGGCGCGCGGCACGGCGGATCATTTTCGCCGTGCCGCGCGCCGCTTTACATCAGTGCGTGACCGACAGGAACAGGTACGCCGCGAACAGCGACAGATGCACGACGCCGTGCAGCACCGTCGTGCGTCCCTGGCTGAGCGTCAGCGTGCTGACGAGCAGCGTCAGCGACAGCAGCACGGTTTCCATCGCGCCGATGCCGAGCGTGAGCGGCTGGCCGACCCAGATGAACACGGCCGCGACGGTCGGGATCGTGAGCCCGATGCTCGCGAGCGCCGAACCGAGCGCGAGGTTCATGCTGGTCTGCAGGCGATTCGCCCGCGCGGCGGTGACGGCCGCGAGCCCTTCGGGCAGCAGCACCAGCGCGGCGATCACGATACCGACCGCCGCTTCCGGCGCGCCGAGCTTCATCACCGCATGCTCGACGGCGGGCGACAGCAGCTTCGCGAGCAGCACGACCGCGACGAGGCTCGCGAACAGCAGCACGAGGCTGATCAGCGCGGTGCGGCCGCTCGGGGGGGCCGCATGCACTGATTCGTTCGCGCTGTCGTGCTCGGTGAGGAAGTAGTCGCGGTGGCGCACGGTCTGCACGAATACGAATGCGCCGTACAGCACGAGCGACGACACGCCGGCGAACGCAAGCTGCGATTTCGAAAAGAACGGGCCCGGCGCGGCGTTCAGGTAGTTCGGCATCACGAGCGACAGCACCGACAGCGACGCGAGCACCGCGAGCGCCTTGCTCGCGCCGCGCCCCTGGAAATCCTGCTCGCCATGCTTCCACGCACCGACCAGCAGGCAGAGGCCGACGATGCCGTTGCAGATGATCATCACCGCGGCGAACACGGTATCGCGCGCGAGGCCCGATTTCTCGGGGCCGGCGCCGAGCATCACCGACACGATCAGCGCGACCTCGATGACGGTCACGGCGACCGCCAGCACGAGCGTGCCGAACGGCTCGCCGACGCGGTGCGCGACGACTTCGGCATGGTGGACGGCGGCGAACACGGCGCCGGCGAGGGCGGCGGCGAACACGGCGATGACGAGGCCTTCGGCCGGCACGACGCGCGACAGCGCGAGTACCAGCCAGGCGGCAAGCGGGGCCACGAGGGTCCAGCGCGGGAGCTGGTTGGACGAGAGCGGCATGGACGGTTTCCTATGCGAGTGGCGGCGCGCGAAGCGCCGTCACGGGTTGACGAAGCCCGGCCGGATGATCCGCCGAACGTGGACGATGATGCTGATGGGCGGCAACGCGGAGCCGTGCTGCCCTGGATTCGCCGCCGTGAAGCGGCGAGGGGCGCGGGCGGGCCGAAGCCCGTCGCTGGATGAAACGGTTCGATGCGACCGGGTGCCGAGGGCGGGGCGCGGGTACGTCACGACAGGCGGGTGGCGCGATTCCGACCCCGAAAGGACGGCAGGCGGTGGACGGCAGCGGCGTGACACGCGGTTTCCCCCTGAAATTCGGCGATTTGTCGAATTTTATCAGGCGTTCGGGGGACACTATCTCATAATCGGACTCTTTCATTGACCTTTCGGTTTCAAAAAAGTGCCCCGATCGTTCGATTTTTTGTTCTTGCGCTTTTCGTAACGGTCTCTTGCACGACAAATTCGGGCTCGCCCTGACATAAATCTACCGACCGGTCGGTTTATAATCGCTCGCACTTCCACTTCATGACGGATCGCAAGCGATGGCTGTTTCTTCTGCACATTCGGTGAATTCGAGCGCGCTGGCGCAGTCGGCGGTCGTCGGCGTGATCGGCGCGGGCGCGATGGGCGCGGGCATCGCGCAGGTGGCCGCGGCGGCCGGTCATGCGGTGCTGCTGTACGACCTGAACGAAGCCGCATGCGACAAGGCGCTGGCCGGCATCCGCGCGCAGTTCGCACGGCTCGCGGAAAAGGGCCGGATGGAACCGGCCCAGGCCGACGCGGCCGGCAGCCGGATTCGCGCGGTGCGCGCGCTGGCCGACTTCACGGGCGCCGCGCTGATCGTCGAGGCGGCGGCCGAGCGGCTCGACGTGAAGCGCGAGATCTTCGCGACGCTCGAACGCCATGTCGACGACAGCTGCGTGCTGGCGACCAACACGTCGTCGATCTCGATCACGTCGATCGCGGCCGGGCTGCGCGCGCCGCAGCGCGTGGCCGGCCTGCATTTCTTCAATCCGGCGCCGCTGATGGCGCTCGTCGAGGTGGTCAGCGGGCTCGCGACCGCGCCGGACGTCGCACAGGCGCTCTACGACACGGCCGCCGCGTGGGGCAAGCGGCCGGTGCTGGCGAAGTCGACGCCCGGCTTCATCGTGAACCGCGTCGCGCGGCCGTATTACGCTGAGGCGCTGCGCGTGCTGAACGAGCAGGGCGGCACGCCGGCCTCGATCGATGCGGTGATGCGCGACGCCGGCGGCTTCCGGATGGGGCCGTTCGAGCTGATGGACCTGATCGGCCACGACGTGAACTTCGCGGTGACCGAGTCGGTGTTCCGCGCGTACTTCAACGATCCGCGCTATACGCCGTCGCTGATCCAGCAGGAACTCGTGAACGCGGGCTTCCTCGGGCGCAAGTCGGGGCGCGGCTTCTATTCGTATGCGGACGGCGCGACGCCGCCCGCGCCCGCGTTCGAACCGCCGTGCGATGCGCCGGCCGACGTCGTGCTGTTCGCGCAGGACGGCCCGGCCGCCGCGCTGCATGCCCGCGTTGTCGAACGCATCGCGCTCGCGCGGCAGAACGGCGCGCATGCCGACGAACTGCTCGCCGTGGCCGGCCGCGCGTCGATCGCGCTGACCGACGGCCGCACCGCGACCGTGCGCGCCGCGCAAACCGGCGTGGCCGACCTCGTGCTCGTCGATCTCGCGCGCGATTACGCGCAGGCCGGGCTCGTCGCGCTGACGCGCGCGCTGCAGTGCAGCGACGCGGCCTATGCGGATGCGGTCGGGCTGTTCCAGCAAGCGGGTTTTCGCGTCGTCGGCATCGCCGACGTGCCGGGCATGGTCGCGATGCGCACCGTCGCGATGCTCGCGAACGAGGCGGCCGACACGGTGAACCAGGGCGTGTGCTCGCCCGCCGATCTCGATCTCGCGATGGAGAAGGGCGTGAACTACCCGTGCGGCCCGCTCGCGTGGGCCGATGCGATCGGCATCGGCCGCGTGTTTCGCGTGTTGTCGAACCTGGCGGCGAGCTACGGCGAGGACCGCTATCGCGTGTCGCCGCGCATCGCCGCGCTGCACGCGGCCGGCCGCACGTTCCGCTAGCCGCCGGCCCGTCACCCCGATCACGATAACGACATCACTCCACTGGAGGAGCACCCCGATGACTCACCCGACGCACCCCGCCGCCGCCCTCGAGCCGATCGAGACCGCCAGCCGCGACGAACTGCAGGCGCTGCAGCTCGAGCGCCTCAAGTGGTCGCTGCGCCACGCGTACGACAACGTCCCGCACTATCGCCGCACGTTCGACGCGGCGGGCGTGCATCCGGACGACCTGAAGACGCTCGCCGATCTCGCGAAATTCCCGTTCTCGACCAAGCACGACCTGCGCGACAACTACCCGTTCGGCCTCTTCGCGGTGCCGCGCGAGCAGGTCGTGCGCGTGCATGCGTCGAGCGGCACGACCGGCAAGCCGACCGTGGTCGGCTACACCGCGCGCGACATCGACACGTGGGCGAACGTGACCGCGCGTTCGATCCGCGCGGCCGGCGGCCGCCCGGGCGACACGCTGCACAACGCATTCGGCTACGGGCTCTTCACGGGCGGCCTCGGGATTCACTACGGCGCGGAGCGGCTCGGCTGCATGGTCGTGCCGATGTCGGGCGGGCAGACTGAAAAGCAGGTGCAGCTGATCCGCGATTTCGAGCCGAAGATCATTCTCGTCACGCCGTCGTACATGCTGAACCTGATCGACGAGATGGTGCGGCAGGGCATGGACCCGGCCGAGTCGTCGCTGAAGATCGGCATCTTCGGCGCGGAGCCGTGGACGCAGGCGCTGCGCGAGGAAGTGGAGACGCGCGTGGGCATCGACGCGCTCGACATCTACGGGCTGTCGGAAGTGATGGGCCCGGGCGTCGCGTGCGAATGCGTCGAGACGAAGGACGGCCCGGTGATCTGGGAAGACCATTTCTATCCGGAGATCATCGACCCCGTGACCGGCGAGGTGCTGCCGGACGGCAGCGAGGGCGAGCTCGTGTTCACGTCGCTGACGAAGGAGGCGATGCCGGTGATCCGCTACCGCACGCGCGACCTCACCGCGCTGCTGCCGCCGACCGCGCGCGCGATGCGCCGGCTCGCGAAGATCACGGGCCGCTCCGACGACATGCTGATCGTGCGCGGCGTGAACGTGTTCCCGAGCCAGATCGAGGAAATCGTCGTCGCGCAGACGAAGCTGTCGGGGCAGTTCCAGATCACGCTTTCGCGCGACGGCCACATGGACCGGCTCGATCTCGCGGTCGAGCTGCGCTCCGAGGCCGTCGCGTGCGTGACCGATGCCGAGCGCGCGGCGATCGCGCGCGAGCTGCAGCACCGGATCAAGACGATGATCGGCGTGTCGGCCGGCGTGACGGTGCTCGCCGCGGGCGGCATTCCCGCGAGCGCGACCGGCAAGGCCCGGCGGGTGATCGACCGCCGGCAGGCCGCCTGAGTTTCGCCGTTCCCTGTTTCTACCCCGAGGAAACCTGTTCGATGGATGGATTGAAAACCCTGGCCGTGGCCGTCGATGCGCGCGGCATCGCGACTGTCGCGCTGCAGCGCGGCGACGTGCTCAACGCGTTCGACGAGACGATGATCGCCGAGCTGACCGACGCGTTTACCACGCTCGGCCGGCGCGACGACGTGCGCGCGATCGTGCTGCGCTCGGACGGTCGCGCGTTCTGCGCGGGCGCCGACCTGCAGTGGATGCAGCGCGCGAGCGCGAACGACGCGGCCGCGAACCTGCGCGACGCCGAGCGGTTCGCCGCGATGATGCGCGCGATCCGGCAGTGCCCGAAGCCCACGGTCGCGCGCGTGCAGGGCCACGCGTTCGGCGGCGGCGTCGGCCTGTGCGCGGCCTGCGACATCGTGATCGCGAGCGATCACGCGCGCTTTTCGGTCAGCGAGGCCCGTTTCGGGATCCTGCCGTCGGTGATAGGCCCGTACCTGGTCGAGGCGGTCGGCCAGCGCCAGGCGCGCCGGCTCGCGCTGACCGCGACGCAACTCGCGGCCGCCGAAGCCGTCGCGATCGGGCTGATCCACCAGGCCGTGCCGCTCGACGCGCTCGACGCCGCACTCGACAAGACGCTCGCCGAGCTGAGCCGCAACGGCCCGAACGCGCTGATGGAGATCAAGCGCTTTTTCGACGCGATCGGCGAGTACCCGCCGTCGGACGAACGCGCGGCGTTCACCGCGCAGACGATCTCCCGCGTGCGGGCGACGCCGGAAGCGAAGGAGGGCTTCGCCGCGTTCTTCGCGAAGCGGCCGCCGGCCTGGGAGCCGGGCGCCGAATAAGGCGGCGGCGCGGCCCGCCGGGCCCGGGGCGCGATTTGCGTCTCGCGCGCGGGCGCTTGCTCTACAATGCGTGACCCCCGGCGCGCCGCCGGCCCAGCCCCGACCGCTTCTTCGCACCCGATGATCGTCAATCGCCTTATCTCCGAGATCCTGTTCGGCTTTACCGGCCTGATCGGCATCATCAATCCGATCGGCATCGCGTTCCTGTTTCTCGAACGCACCGAGGCGCTGACCGAGCACGAGCGCAACCTGCTCGCGAAGAAGGTGGCGTTCAACGCGTTCATCGTGTTGCTGGTCGCGTTCTTCGCCGGCACGCCGGTGCTGCATTTCTTCGGGATCTCGATGGAAGCGCTGCGGATCGGCGGCGGCTTCGCGGTCGCCGTCGCGGGCTGGCAGATGCTGAACGAGCCGGACGGGCCGGCGGGCGGCGGCGATACGCCGATCAAGCCGATCGATGCGAACGCGATCATGACCCGCGCGTTCTTCCCGCTGACCGTGCCGCTGACCGTCGGCCCCGGCTCGATCGCCACCGCGATCGCGCTGAACGCGAACCGCACGCACAAGCTGTCGGAATTCATGCTGTCGAGCATCGTGTCGATCTCGGTGTCGGCGCTCGTCGCGGTCGTGATCTGGCTGACCTACAGCCGTGCCGCGCTGCTCTCCCGCTATCTCGGCACCGAAGGCACCAAGGTCGCGAAGCGCGTGTCGGCATTCCTGCTGCTGTGCATCGGCGTGCAGATCATGCTGACCGGCTTCTCCGAATTCCTGCAGCCGCTCGCCGACCAGATCAAGTAAGCCGTTCGTCGTTCGCGAGTAATCCGTTCGTTCGTCGACGCGGCAACCGGCGCGGCGCCACGCCGCGCATTCTGATCATGGATGCTGCGTGGCGCGTTGGTGTGCGCCGTCGAAGCCTTGCTCGAGTGGGATCGGGCTGCGGTTCCGGCGCGTCGGCGTTCCTGGGCGACCCGGCCGCAGCAGGCCGTCGCGTCGACTACGCGTTCGCGCGCTGCGCGATACCATGCGACGTCTGGCCGATGCAGCGCACGGCGTTCGTACCCGGTGCACCGAACCGGGCCGCGCATCCGGCCGCAACCCCACTTCAATGACGAGGCGAGCGATGGAATACGTGAAATTCGGGTCGACCGGGATGGACGTGTCGAAGCTGGTGCTGGGCTGCATGACGTTCGGCGAGCCGTCGCGCGGCACGCACCCGTGGACGCTGCCGGAAGCGGAAAGCCGCCCGATCATCCAGCGCGCGATCGAGGCCGGCATCAACTTCTTCGATACCGCGAACATGTATTCGGACGGCACGTCCGAGGAGATCGTCGGCCGTGCGTTGCGCGACTTCGCGAAGCGCGACGACGTCGTGATCGCGACCAAGGTGTTCTACCGGATGCGCCCGGGGCCGAACGGCGCGGGCTTGTCGCGCAAGGCGATCATGACGGACATCGACCAGAGCCTGAAGCGGCTCGGCACCGACTACGTCGACCTGTACCAGATCCACCGCTGGGACCACGGCACGCCGATCGAGGAGACGCTCGAGGCGCTGCACGACGTCGTGAAAGCCGGCAAGGCGCGCTACATCGGCGCATCGTCGATGTTCGCGTGGCAGTTCGCGAAGGCGCTGTATACGTCGAAGCAGAACGGCTGGACCCGCTTCGTCAGCATGCAGAACCACCTGAACCTGCTGTATCGCGAGGAAGAACGGGAAATGCTGCCGCTGTGCGAGGCCGAAGGCATCGCGGTGATTCCGTGGAGCCCGCTCGCGCGCGGCCGGCTGACGCGCAACTGGGACGAGTCGTCCGGCCGGCAGCAGAGCGACGAGGTCGGTCAGCGGATGTACGACGCGACGGCCGGTGCCGATCGCGCGGTCGTCGAGGCCGTCGCGGCGATCGCTGCCGCGCGCAACGTGCCGCGTGCGCAGGTCGCGCTCGCGTGGGTCGCACATAAGCGCGGCGTCACCGCGCCGATCGTCGGCATCTCGAAGCCGCATCATCTGGACGATGCGCTCGGCGCGCTGCAGCTGAAGCTGACGGACGATGAAATCGCGACGCTCGAAGGCCCTTACGTGCCGCACGCGGTAGCCGGCTTCAACTGAGTTCGACCGCGCGAAACCGGCGGGATGCCGCCGCCGCGCACGGCGTTCAGCGTGCGGCGGCGAGCATCGGATAGGTGAACAGCGCGAAGTGGATCACGTTCAGCCCCGCATGCGCGAGCGCGGATGCGAGCAGTCCGCCGCGCCGCCATGCGAGGCCGTAGCCGATGCCGGCCACCGTGCCGAGCACGATCCAGGGCCAGCCGCCGGCCGCGTGCGCGGCGCCGAACAGCCCCGCGCCGATCGCGAGCGCGGCCCACGGCCCCCAGCCGAACCGGCCGAGCACGCGCGTGAGCCCGCCTTGCACGTAGCCGCGGAACAGCGCTTCCTCGGCGAGCGTGACGAGCAGCACATTGTTGACGAGCCACATCCAGCCCGACGCCGGCCATTTCGGCGCCCAGCCGACCATGCCGAACGCGAGCGCGCCGGCCAGGCAGGCCGCCGCCGTCGCGACGGCCGCCACGGCGCCGGTGCGCAGCGCGCGTGCCGGGGCGACGTCCGGCGCCACCCACGGCAGCACCCACAGCAGCCACAGGCCGACGAGCGGCTTGTCGAAATTCAGGTACATCGTGAACGGCACGGCATCCGGCGTGAAACGCGTCGGCTCAATCACGCGCGGATTGTGGAAGCCGGGAAGCAGGTGCAGGCTCAGCGCGATCGCGAGCGCGGCAAATACGACGTGCGCGACGATCCGCAGCACGAGCGGGCGGCCCGGCGCGACGCCCCAGGCGGCGGCCGCGAGCAGCGCGAGCGGCGCGAGCACGATCGGTTCGAGCTTGCCGAACGCCAGCGCGCCGGCATAGCCGAGCGCGGCAACGGCGATGCTCAGGCCGTGCAGCGGGCGCTGCCACGCGAACGCGGCGGCAGTGAACAGCGCGAGCCAGATCGTGGCACACGGGAGAAGCGAGAGAGACATGGGGCGATGCAGGGTCGGACGAAACGCCGCGCATCATACCCCAGCGTGACGGCCGCCGGGCCGGCCGCGCGGGGCGGACGGGGCGGGCGCTCAGCGGCCGGCGATCTCGGTGACGCCGTCGCGGGTCGGGATGTCGACGCTGTTGCGCTCGCGCATCCGCCGCCGGTACCAGAAGGTCCACAGCAGCAGCGTGCCGAACACCGTGTAGCCCATGATCGGCGACACGACGAGCACGCGCTCGACGGGCCAGGTGACGACCATCCACAGGCGCAGCAGCATCTCCAGCGTCATGCAGGCGCCCCACACGAAGGTCATCAGGCGCAGCATCTGGCGCAGCCCCGGCTGCTCGGCCCAGACCGTCTCGAAACGCGCGGCGCCGCCGGCCATCTCGCGGGCCACCGTCGCGCGCGCGAGATAGAAGATCAGCGGACGATCGCGGAACAACGACAGCAGGAACACGACGCCGATCGTGCCGGACGCGAGCGATTCGCGCATCAGCAGCGTGCGCGCGCTGCCGCCGAGCGCCATGCCGGCGATCGACAGCGCGATGCCGAGCAGCACGACGACGGCCACCGCATCGATGCGGCGCGAGCGGATGAATTCGACGACGGACCAGACGATGGGCGGAATCGCCGACGCGTACAGCGCGCCGGTTTCGCCGAAATACGGATGCGCGACCCGGTACGCGACCCAAGGCAGCATCAGGTTGACGAAGAGTTCGAGGATCAGACCGGCTCGTGGTTTCACGGAAGCGGGCGCGCGGGTGGCGCGCGGGGCGGTGATGTCGCTTCGAGTATATCGAAGTCCGACCCCGCGCGCCGCACCGGCGCGGTTGTGCACGCACCGAAAACGGGCGGAAACATGCGGCGGCCCGGGGCGGGGCCGCGCCCGGGATGCCCCGGGACCGTTCGGCGCCGCGTCCGGCCGCCGCGCGGCCGTCATCGTCCTGTCAACGGTTCGTCAGGCGGCCGCGGGCTGGACGATGATCTTCACGTTCCGGTCCTTGTGGTTGACCAACTCCTCGAAGCCGTGCGTGACGATGTCGCCGAGCGTGATCCGGCCGGTGATCAGCGGCTGCACGTCGATGCGGCCGTCCGCGATGAAGCGGATCACGTCCGCGAATTCGCCGTTGTACGCGAGCGAGCCGATCACTTCCTTCTCGGTCGACACGATGTCGAAGAAGTTGAACGACGTCGGCTCCTCGAAGATGCCGACCATCACCGACTTGCCGGCCTTGCGGATCACGTCGATCGCGAGCTGCGCGGTGGCCGTGTGCCCGATGCACTCGAACGACACGTCGGCGCCGTAGCCGCCCGTCAGCGCCTTGACTTCCGCGACAGCGTCGGACGCCTTCGGATCGATCACGAACGTCGCGCCGACCTCCAGCGCCTTCTGCTTGCGCGCGGCCGACATTTCCAGCGCGATCACGCGTCCGGCGCCCGCGGCCTTCGCGCACATGATCGTGCACAGGCCGATCGTGCCGGCACCGACCACGACGACGGTCTGGCCGACGATGTTGCCGGCCTTCTTCACCGCATGCAGCCCGACCGCGAGCGGCTCGATCAGCGCGCCGGCCTCCGTCGGGAAGTTGTCGGGCAGCTTGTACAGCAGCTCGGCCGGCACGTTCACGAATTCGGCGAACGCGCCGTTGTTCATCAGCCCGGTGAACGCGAGGTTCTCGCAGATGTTGTACAGCCCGTGCCGGCAATACCAGCAGGTGCCGCAATGCTGGCAGGCGTCGGCCGTCACGCGCTCGCCGACCGCGAAGCCCGTCACGCCGGCGCCGAGCGCCGCGATCTCGCCGCTGAACTCGTGGCCGAGGATGCACTGGCCCTTCAGGCCCGTCAGCGGATGCGGTGCGTCGACGGGAATGAACACGGGCCCGGCGACGTACTCGTGCAGGTCGGAGCCGCAGATCCCGCACCAGTGCACGCGGATCTGGACCCAGCCGGCCGGCGGATGCGCCGGAACGGGAACCTCTTCGACGCGGATGTCGTGGCGGCCATGCCAGACGGCGGCCTTCATGCTGGGAGCGGTGTTCGATGCCGGTGTACTCACGTTGCTGTCTCCGTCAGGTTGTCGTCGGACGCGCGACCCAGGGGGCCGGTTCGTCCGTCGCGCGATTGCGCGAGCGACCGACATGCAGGAACGGGGCCAGCTCGAATCGGCGCTCGGGTGGCGCAGGCGCCGGGCGGGCCGTGTGCGATGCAGCAGGCCGCGCTGCATCGACGTCAGCCGGGGCCGGGCGAGTCAAACGCGAAATTTGCTGCGATTGCGACGGGACGCGGCGGGTGAGACGCCGGGACATTCGTCTCAGCCGTTTGAGACGAAACGCGAGACGCGCGGTTCGGTCGTGGGCGTCGTAGCCGCGGTCGTTGCGGTCCATTGTGGCGATCAGCGAAACGCATCGTTGCGCATGTTTCCCCTTTACTTGAAGTTAACTTCAATTTGTATCATCTGCGGCAATGTCCGATCGCCATGCGTGCATGGCGGTTGCACCGGAGGCGGGGTGCATGACCGAATCGGTCGTTGCTGCCCTGCGAAGGGCCGAGCGCGGCTCGTCTCAATCTTCACGGAATGTCGTCAAGCATGCCAAACGTTATCGAATGCCTGATCTGCGAGTACGTGTCGTACCACATGCTGGTAGCCGAAGAGCGGGACGCGATGCCGTTACCGGCAGACGTCGGGATGGCGCGGCCACAGGAGCGTGCCGATCGCGCGCCGACTCCGGAGCCTGTCGCACCGGGCGTTTCACCGTTGCGGCCGCAACTGTTCGTGTCGGTTCTGGAAGCGGGCGACGACGGCTTGCTGGTGCGCTGGAGCGAAAGCGGGCGCTGCCATTACGGCGAGCAACGCTGGCGCTTGCGCGTCGCGTTGCAGGCGGGCCGCTGCGCGATCTCCGGGCAGGCGATCGAGCCGGGCGAACCGGTGTACCGGCCGGTGCGGCGGCCGGTGCCGGTCAACGGCGACGAGATGATCCACCCCGCGTCGGTGCCGCCTGCGGCTGGCGCCGCGTGTCGCGCGGCACCGGCCCGCGGCGAGGTGACGGATCCGGTCGATGCCCCGGGCTGAGCGACCGGTTGCACTCTCGCGTTACTTGAGATCCTTCCGGTACTGAATGAACCCCGCGTTGTTCGCGAGCTTGTCGTACAGCGCGCGGGCGGTCGTGTTGGTTTCGTGCGTGAGCCAGTACACGCGGCTTGCGCCGGCTTCGCGGGCCCGCTCGTACACGGCTTCGATCAGTGCGCCGCCCGCGCCTTGCCCGCGGGCGTCCGCCGCCGTGAACAGGTCCTGCAGATAGCAGTACGGCCCTTCGGTCCAGCACGAGCGGTGATAGATCGCGTGCACGATGCCGACCAGCGTACCCGACGCGTCGAAGGCGCCGAGCGCGAACATCGGTTCGGCGGGATCCATCAGGCGCGCCCATGTCGTCGCGAACACGGCGTCGCTCAGCGCGGTCTCGTAGAAAGTCTGGTAGCCCTGCCACAGCGGGCGCCACGCGGCTTCGTCGGCGGCCACGAGCGGCCGGACCGTGACGCGCGTCGCGTCGTTCGCGCGGCCGGCCGCGTCGCGCGCACGCGCCCGCGCGTGGCGGATCGCGACGAGCGTCTCGCGCTGCGTACCGCTGGCGTCGAAGTTCTCCGGCGCGAGCCAGGCTTCGAACGCGGCGCGCACGTCCGGCCATTCGCCGTCGACGATCGAGAACCATGCCGTGTCGCGATTGCGGCCCTTGTAGATGATCGCCTGCCGGAACGTGCCTTCGTAACGGAAGCCGAGCCGCGCGGCCGCCTTGCGCGACGGTTCGTTGAGGTCGTCGCACTTCCATTCGTAGCGCCGGTAGCCGAGCGTGTCGAACGCGTACTTCATCAGCAGGTACTGCGCTTCGGTCGAAATCGGCGTGCGCTTGAGTAGCGGCGAGAAGGTGACGGAACCGACCTCGATCACGCCGTTGGCCGGGTCGATGCGCATCAGCGCGAGCGTGCCGACGGCGCGGTTCGTCGCGCGGTCGATCACCGTGTAGTGCAGCGGATCGGCGCTGGCCGCCGCGCCGCGCGCGTAGTCGCGGTAGCTCGACTCGTCGGCGTACGGCCCGTGCGCGAGATAGGTCCAGTCGCTGCCGTCCGGCGCCTGCGCGTACGCGGCGTACAGGTCGGCGGCATGGCGGTCGACGTCGAGCGGTTCGAGGCGGCAGTAGCGGCCCTCGAGCACGATGCGCTCCGGGCGAGGGCGCGCGGACCAGTCGGGAACGGGGTGGCCGATGGGCTGCTGGAAGTCGTTGGTGAGCGTGGGCAAGGTCGATCTCGCTTCGGTTGGCGGCCGGCGACATGCCGGCATGCAGACGATCGTAGTCCCGGCGAGGTACCATGAGAAGCGCCAGCCGACAGCAAATTTATGGTGCCACGAAGGTGCTGCCGAGGTGCCACGAACGCGCCGCGCCGGTGCCACGCCGGCGCCGCGATCGGCGCGCCATGCACCGAGACTTCCACGCCGCGATATCCCGATGACGACTACCTTACCTTCCGGCGACGCACCGCTGTTGCCGCTCGACGCGCCGCTCGCGCGCACGGCCGGCGCGCCTTCGTTGCAGCGGCAACTGCTGCGCCGCGTGCGCGACGCGATTCTCGGCGGCGCGATGCCGGCCGGCACGCGGCTGCCCGGCACGCGCGCGCTGGCCGAGACGCTCGGCGTGTCGCGCAACACGACGGCGGCCGTCTACGAGCAGCTCGTCGCCGAAGGCTTCCTGCAATCCGATCGCCGCGGCACGCGCGTGGTCGGCCTGTCGCGGCCGGCCACGCCGCGCCGGCGGGTCGCACCGCCGGCCGTCGCGCAGCGGCTCGGCCGGATTCGCCCGAGCCTGATCGGCGCCGGCGAGTCGGAAGGCTTCCGGCCGGGCGTGCCCGCGCTGTCGCATTTCCCGGTGGATGCATGGCGGCATGCGATCGACCGCGCGCTGCGCCGCGCCGGCCGCGACCTGCTCGCGTATGGCGACCCGCTCGGCGAACGCGCGCTGCGCGAGTCGATCGCGCGCCACCTGGCCGTGACGCGCGGCGTGCGCTGCGATCCGGAGCAGATCGTGATCACCGAAGGCGCGCAGGGCGCGATCGCGCTGTGCGCGCAGTTGCTGACGAACCCCGGCGACACGGTCTGGGTCGAGGAGCCCGGCTATCGCGGTGCGCGCACCGCGATGCAGGCGGCCGATCTCGACGTCGTGCCGATGCCGGTCGACGCGGAGGGGCTGCGCGCGGCCGACACGGACTGGCGCGAACGGACGCCCCGGCTCGTCTACACCACGCCGTCGAACCAGTTCCCGACCGGCGCGGTGCTGTCGATCTCGCGCCGGCTCGCGCTCATCGACGCCGCACGCCGGCATCGCGCGTGGATCATCGAGGACGATTACGACAGCGAGTTTCGGCATACCGGCGAGCCGATCGGCGCGTTGCACGGGCTCGCGGCCGATTCGCCGGTCGTCTATCTCGGCTCGTTCAGCAAGACGATGTTTCCGGCCTTGCGGATCGGCTTTCTCGTGTTGCCCGACGCGCTGCTCGCCGCAGTGCGGCCAGCGTTGCCGGAGATGCTGCGCGGCGGCACGCGCCACGTGCAGCTCGCGCTCGCCGATTTCATCGAGACGGGGGAGTACGGGCGCCATCTCGGGCGGATGCGACGGCTGTATCGCGACCGGCGGCGCTCGCTGCTCGCCGCGCTGGACGACGCGTTCACCGTGCCGCATCAGGTCGAGGGCGGGCCGTGCGGGCTGCATCTGGCGTTGCGGCTGCCGGCCCGTTATCGCGACCGCGCGATCGTCGAAGCGGCGCGCGCGCACGGGATCGGGCCGTTCCCGCTGTCGGGGTTCTCGATCCACGCGACGTCGCCGGCCAACGGGCTCGTGCTCGGGTTCGGCAATACGTCGGCCGATGCGTTCGCGCCGATGCTGCGGACGCTGTCGACGATCGCGCATCGGGTCGCGGGCGAGTGAGGCGCAGTCGCATCGCCGCGAATTCACCGCAAATCCGCCGCAAATCGCCGGAAGGCGCAGCGGGCGAGCCGGTGCTTACCGCGCGCGTTCCGCGCGCATGATCCGGTGCGCCGCCGCCAGGCCGAGCACGAGCAGCACCGCGACATACGCGACGACCGCGCTCCACGCACCGTGTTGCCAGAACGAGCCGCCGATCGAGCCCAGCACGCTCGACCCGAGGTAATAGGCCAGCAGGTAGAGCGACGCGGCGTGCCCCTTCGCGGAACCGGCGAGATGCCCGACCCAGCCGCTCGCGACCGCATGCGCGACGAAGAAGCCGATCGTGATCAGCACGATCCCGACGATGATCGCGACGAGCGAATGCGACAGTGTCAGCGCGAGGCCGGCCGCGAACACGAGCATGCCGCTGACGAGGACGGGCGCGCGCCCGAGACGATCGGCGAGCGCACCGGCGCTCGACGAAGACACCATCCCGAACAGGTAGGCGCCGAAGATCAGCCCGCAGGCGGTCGCGCTCAGGTTGAACGGCGCGGCCGTCAGCCGGAACCCGGCGTAGTTGTAGACGGTCACGAACGCGCCCATCACGAGGAAGCCGATCGCGAACACGAACGGCAGCCGCGCGTGATGCAGCTGCGCGTTCCACAGCCGCAGATGGTGGCGCAGCGTCAGGTCGGTGCGCTTCACGAAGCGTCGCGACTGCGGCAGCAGCATCACGAACGCGACCGCCGCGACGAGGTCGACCACGCCGATCGTCAGCATCGCGGTGCGCCACGAGAAATACTCTTCGAGCGCGCTCATCCCGATCCGCCCGATCATGCCGCCGAACGCGGTGCCGCCGACGTAGAGTCCCATCGCCAGGCCCAGCCCGTCGGCGGCGATTTCCTCGGCGAGATAGGCCATCGCCACCGCCGGAACGCCGCCGAGCGCGAACCCTTCGAGCGCGCGCCAGAGCAGCAGCAGGTTCCAGTTCGGCGAAATCGCGGCGAGCAGGTTGAACAGCGCGGCCAGCGTCATCGACGCGAACATCAGCCCGCGTCGTCCGACGCGTTCGGACAGCGCGCCGGCGCACAGGATGGAGACCGCCAGCAGCCCGGTCGACAGCGACAGGGACAGCGAGCTCGACGCCGCGCCGATGTTGAACTCGCGTGCGAACGCGGGCAGCAGCGGCTGCACGCAGTACAGCAGCGAGAAGGTGGAAAAGCCGGCGAGGAACAGCGCCAGCGCGATGCGCTTGTAGGCTGCCGAGCGCGGCGACACGCCGGCAGGCAGCGCATCCGGCGCGGCGTTCGCGGCGCGATTCGTGGCGGGTGACATTGCGGGAGTGGACATGACAGGTGCCCGATGGGTCAGGGAATGCCCGAATTCTTGCGCACGCTCATGTATATGTCCAATATATGAAACGAACCGTAGCGATATGTTTTTCGACTGGCTCGAACGCCGCCTCCATCTACCCCGGGATCACGTCAACGCATGGAACTTCGGCATCTCCGATACTTTCTGGCCGTGGCGGCCACATCCAACTTCACGAAGGCCGCGGAAACGCTCGGCATGGGTCAGCCGCCGCTGAGCCAGCAGATCAAGGCGCTCGAGAACGAACTCGGCGTGGCGTTGTTCAAGCGGACCGCGCGCGGCGCCGAATTGACCGTGGCGGGAGAGGTGTTCGCGGAAGAGGCCCGGCGCGTGCTCGACGACGCGGAGCGCGCGGCGCGGGCGGCAAGACGGGCGGCGCGCGGGGAGATCGGGCAATTGCGGGTCGGGTTCACCGGGACGGCGGCCTTCAATTCGAAAGTAGCGGACCTGATTCGCCGCTTTCGCGAAGCGTTTCCCGATACGGATCTGACGTTGCAGGAGGCGACCTCCGGCGTGCTGCTCGACGCGCTGGCGGCCGGGCGGCTCGACGTCGCGATCGTGCGTCCGGAGCGCCGCATCGCGGACACGTTGCTGGCAGCGGACTGGGACGAGGAGCCGATGTTCATCGCGCTGCCGGTCGCGCATCGGCTCGCGCAGCGGCGTCGGATCGATCTGGCGGAGCTGGCCGACGAGGCGTTCGTGCAGGTGCCGCGCGAAGCGGGCAGCGCGCTGTTCGACGACATCGTCGCCGCGTGCAATGCCGCCGGCTTCCAGCCGCGCATGGCGCAGCCCGCGCCGCAAATCGCTTCGGCGGTGACGCTCGTCGCGGCCGGGCTCGGCGTGTCGATCGTGCCGAAGGCGATCACGCAGGTGCGGGTCGCAGGCGTCGTGTATCGGCAGGTCGCGGGCAACGGGCTGCGCGCGAGGCTCGCGATTGCGTCGCGGCGCGACGATCCGTCGGCGGTGGTGCGCAATTTTCTGGCGCTGGCCTGGTAGCGTGGGACGCATTGCGTCGCGCCTCGCCGCCGCGTCGGGGGAATATTCGGATTGACGAACCGCGAACTTTGTCCGGAACGAACGCTGTCGCGGTTCCGCCGCTGCCCGATCACCCGGCATGCGGGTTTCGATTCGTATGTTCCGGAGGTGGCGTGGACTATAAATGGAGGGGTGTACCGGTGCTTGTCGGGCGTCCGCGCGTCTCGCGCGGGTCGGCGCTGCGACTGCCCGGGGGAGGTGCACCGTGGTTCGCCAGACGCTTGCTCGCGCCGTGCTTCGCACCGCGTTGATCGGGGGCGTATTCGCCCTGGTTTTGGCGTCGCCGCCGGCCGCTGCCGGGACCGTCGCGCCGCCCGCCATGCCACCGGTGATGAAGAACAGGCCCGCCGCACGGTCTTACTCGATGCCGGTCGACTTCTCGGCGATCGTCGACCGCTACGGTCCGGCGATCGTGACCATCATGACCGCGGCGACCGACCAGCAGGCCGGCGGACCGTCCTTCGTGTACCTCGATCCCGACGATCCGCTTGCCGCGTTCTTCCGCCGCGGCGCGCCGCTGCCGCCCGCGCAAGGCGCGCAGGCGCCTGCGCCTGACACGTCGCCGCGCGCGATCGCGGGCATCGGTTCGGGCTTCATCGTCGGCGCCGACGGGGTGATCCTGACTTCCGCGCATGTCGTCGCCGACGCGACCGATGTGACGGTGCGACTGGCCGATCGTCGAGAGTTGAAGGCGACGGTGGTGACCGTCGATCCGCAGAGCGACGTCGCCGTGCTGCACATCGACGCGACAAAGCTGCCGGTCGTGCATATCGGCGATTCGTCGCGGGTGCGTGCCGGCGAACCGGTGATGACGATCGGCGCGCCGGACGGCTCGGGCAACACGGTCACGGCCGGCATCGTCAGCGCGACGTCGCATGCGCTGCCGGACGGCAGCGCGTTTCCGTTCTTCCAGACCGATATCGCGGTGAACCCCGACAACTCGGGCGGCCCCGTGTTCAATCGCGCGGGCGACGTGATCGGCATCGCGGTGCAGGTCTATACGGACGCCGACCGTTATGCGAGCACGACGTTCGCGATTCCGATCGCGCTCGCCATCAAGGTGCGTGCGCAGGTGCAGGCGCAGATGCGGGCCAATGCGCAGGCGGCGCAGCGCACGTCGTCCGGCAATGCGCTGGGCGTCGACGTGCAGGATGTCGGCGTCGGGCTGGCCGCGGCGTTCGGCCTGCCGCGTCCGGCGGGCGCGCTCGTCAACGGCGTCGATGCCGGCTCGCCCGCCGCCGCGGCCGGCGTGAAGCCCGGCGACGTGATCGTGAAGTTCGGCGGCAAGCCGATCGGACGGTCGGCCGAGCTGAACGACCTGGCCGCCGCGTTGCCGCCCGGCGGAAAGGCGCCGCTGCGGCTGATCCGCAACCGCACGCCGATGATGCTGACGGTCACGGGAGCGGGAGCGGGAGCGGGAGCGGGAGCGGGGGCCGGCGACGCGATCGACAACGCGGCCGCGACGGGCAGCAGTGCGGGCAGCGCGGGCACGGTCGGCGCGGCCGGTGCCGCCGGCGTGGCGATGGCCGCCGCGCGGCCGGCAGACTCCGGCGATCGGCTCGGGCTGACGATGCATCCGCTGAGCGACGCCGAACGGCGTTCGACCGGGCTCGCGGTCGGGATGATGGTGGATGCGGTGCACGGGCCGGCCGCGAATGCGGGCATCCGGCCCGGCGACGTCGTGCTCGAACTCAACGACACGCTGCTCGAAACGCCGGACGACGTGCAGGCGCTCGAAGCGAAAGGCGGCGTGATCGCCGTGCTGATTCAGCGCGAGAACGCACGCAAGTTCGTGTCGGTGCGGGCGCGGTAGGGTGTTGACGGGGGCGCGGGGAAGAGCGGCGGCGCTCCGTCGATTCGTCATGTGGACGATACAGCGCATCCGACGGCTTGACCGGAAACGGCGAACAGGTTGCGACGCGCTTCATGGGCGCCCCTGATCGCGACGACGCGCAACGCGTGGCACCGGAATCGAGCGCACGTCGGCCGATGTACGTTGCACTCACGCCATGCCAGCGGTCGCATCGTTACGCATGCGATATTCAGTCGGCGTTGTCGACAGGTATTTCCGGAACAGCCTCGCCAGTTGGGCGCCACTGTTGATGCCGCAGCGACGCGCGACCTTGTCGACCGGCAAGCTCGATTCCACCAGCATCCTGCAGCTCATGTTCAAGCGCGCGCGTTGCAGGTAGTCGGATGGCGTCATGCCGATCTCGCTCTTGAACCTTCTCAGGAAGTTGCGCTCGCTCATGGCCGCGACTTGCGCCGCAGCATCGATCGAGACGGGCCGGTCGACGTTCGCCTCCAGCCAGCGCGCGGATGCCGTGATCTGCTCGCTCACACGTGGCGCGTTGCTCGCCGCAACGAACGCATCCGACGGTGCAGGCGCCGGCATCGCCAGAGACCCGGACACTTGCCGCGCGAGCTCGCCGCCCAAATCGTCTTCGACCACGCGCAACGCAATGCGAATGGCATCAGGCTCGCCGCCCGGCGGTCTGGCGGCATGCATGTCGGGCGTGTCGTTGGCGGCACGAAATCCGCTCGGAAGACCGGCCGCATCCAGAAGAAGTTTTCCGTTTGCGATCGGATGAACGGTTTCGCATAGCGGATGCTGGCGGCGCAGCCAATCGATCAGCCGCTTGTCGCGACAGGCCGGATCAGCAGCCGCTCCGCCTGCGACGAACATGATCTGCTTGCCTTCCACGCGCCGCCGCGAATCGATGCTTTCCGTCCAGACGAAGACCGATGAAGAGGCGGCAATTCTGCCGCCAGCAGCGGACACCAGCGATACGTCATAGCGCGCCTCGCCGGACGGACGAGCTGTGGTCAGCGCACTTGCTTTATGAAAAATCTCGATGATCGCCGCGACGTCGTGCAGTGCAAATCCGTTGGACAGCACAATGTCGACTCGCGTCGGCGTCCCTGCGGTGGGAATCCGCGAGCGAGATAGGGTGGAGTGCTCCGATTCCATCGGTGATTCCCCAAGGATGTTGTTGACCGGCAGCGGCCCGCTTCGGGCTCTGCAACTCGAAGCCGTTGACGCATGCCGTCCAGGCGGCCCTCGGCAACCATCGCGCGGCCGGATTCGACAGCCTGTGGCCGCCTGAAACAGGCAAGCACCCATGGACGCGCGGACCCGGGAATTCTAGGAAGGGCGGTCGGGCCGGCTTGACACTCCGTCTCAAAAAAACGGAACTTCTGTCGGATGCGCAGGGCCCGGTCGAATTGCCGGAAGCACGAGCGATCGGGCCCGCCTTCGCGCAGGTGGTGAAATCGCAATTCGCAAACGATTGCGTGATCCTGAAGAAGCGGGAGGGGACGCGCCGTGTGCTACGGCAAAGCACGTACTGGTATGCTTCCCATGCTGCGCGTTCCGGGCGAGCGATTGGATCGATATGGCGTTCAGGAGTGCTGGGCAGATCAAAGCCGGACGAAAATCAGCGAAGAGCGCCGCATTGAACGACGACCCACTACACACAGCGATACCGCCAGGCCGCCTGTTGTTGCCGCCGGAGCGGCCGGTGCTCGCGCCCGGCATCGTGCACAGCAGTTTCAGCGTTCAAGGCGACGCCCGTCGAAGCTTGCTGGCCTGGCAAGAGCGCATGAGTCCTGTCTACGACATATTGCCTTCGTCGAAACAAGCCGAGGATACGTTCGATGCATCGATGTCCCGTTACACGATCGAGAATCTGAGCATCTTCGACTTTCGCACGGGGCCGAACCTGGCCGTGCGATCGTTGGGTCGGGTTTCGACCGAGAGCGTGCGGGACGTCTCGTTCAGCATATACCTTGAAGGGTCGCCGGGGCAGTTCCTGGGCGGCAAACCACGGTCCGACGCGCCGCACGTGCCGCACGTGCCAAGTATCCTCGCCCTGGACATGGATCAGCCGTGCACGGTCCGGAGTTTTCATAGCCGGATACTTCTCCTGTTTGTGCCACGCGCACTGGTGGAAAAGTCATTCCCTGATGCGGCGTCGCTGCATGGCCGCTGGATTCACGCTACCGATCCTCTGACGCGCATGCTGATCGAGCATCTGGTGGCGCTCAATAAAACCATCGTCGGACTGAGCAAGGACGAAGCGCATCGGTCCTTGCTCGCGGCGGTAGAGTTGATCGTTGCGGCCTTCTGCCGCCAGGCGGGTCTTGCCGGCAATGCCCGCGCGGCGGTCCGCGCTGCTGTATACGGGCAAGTACGGCGGCACGTCGAGGCAAATCTGCATGATCCGAATCTGTCGCCCGACAGCGTGTTGGCGTCGCTTAATCTGTCACGCGCCAGCGTGTACCGAATATTCGAGCATGAAGGGGGCTTGGCCGCTTATATCCGCAACCGCAGGCTGCGAATGGCGGCCGATGAACTGGTGCGCTTTCCCCATGTGGAGGTACAGGACGTTGCCTCGGGGTTGGGCTTCAATGATGCATCAAGCTTTACTCGTGCATTCCGTCGAGCCTTCGACATCTCGCCGCGAGATTTGCACGAGTACGCACCGTTGTTCCAGCATGGAGATACAAAACGGGAGCGCTTCACGAAGAGGCAGGGTTGAACGGATTGGCTCGTCGGCTACGACGAACCTGGGTGGCAGCCGTGTTTCGATAGCCGCTCGAAAGCGGCCACTGACCTTGGTCATCGGGGCGAACGATTGCTGCATGCTCATTCGGACACTCGCGCGACCGCTCCAGTCGGCAAACGGCCGTTCCGACGAGAATGATTCGGATCTCGTCATTTGCCAAAGCGCCCCTGACCTGCAGTCAGGATGTTCAGTACCTGGTGAATTCTCAACCCGGCGGATTGGCGCCGCGGCGACATGCTACGATCAATGCGATCCGACTTTCATCCCGACGCACCATGACGACAATGTATGAATTGCTCGGTGTGCGCGAGAACGCCACCGACGAGGAAATCAAGCGCGGCTACCGGAAAGCAGCGATGAAAGCACATCCCGACCGCAACGTCGGGTGCGAAGCGGACGCGCATGCGCGATTTCAGGAGATCAAGGAGGCATACGCGATTCTCTCGGACCCGAAGCTGCGCCGCGTCTATGACACCGTTTACGCAGAGGAAATGCGCCGTCACGCACGGCTTCGCGAAGAAGAGGAACGCCTGAAGGCAGAGCGCGAAGCGGAATATGCGCGGTTCGTGGCATTGGCGATGCGCTTCGCCGAGCAAGGGCACAACCGCGACGTCGTGTTCGGTGTTCTGCTCGGCCGTGATTGCGATGTTCAACTCGCCGAGCGCATTGCCGGCAGTGTGGTCGAGCTGCATGCGTCGCGCCAGCCGGGCGCATCGCGGGACGGGCAGCGTGATGAGCAGATGCCGCAAGGCGACGAGAGGGCGACACAGGAGGCATCGGAGCAGGCGCCAAAGAGCGACGCACGAAGGAGTGACGAACACGCGCATACGGATTTTTTCAGCGCTCTGTGGCACGGCGTGTTCGGGCTGCGCCAGTGAGTCTTGGTGGGGGACTGGTTTTGCGAACGCGGAACTTGGCCGCGGTCGGTGGCATCTTCGGGGGAGGTTCTTCGATCGACTGCTTTATGAATTGACGGCTAGTTGGGCAGTATTCGGCCACAAACGGCCGTTCGACACAGCTTTTTAGATCGTCGACAATCGGTGCAGATAAGGGCGTGGTCTTTAGCGGTTACCGTCGATCAGATCGTTCAGCAGCGCATCGAACGCGGCCTGTGCGTCTTCAAGTTCCTGCAGGGCGGCATCAAAGGTTTGCAGCGCGAACGGCGAAGGCTCGCCGCTGCCTTGCGGCGGAAATTGCTTCTGCATCGAGGCGAACGTACTCTGCACGCGCAGCGTGGCGGCCACCATGCGCTCCATCGCCTGGGTTTCTTCGGCTCGGGCCTGTTCCGGATTCATTCCTCTCTCCTTGGATGGTTTTCTTGAAGACCAGATCGTACACGCTGTGTCCGTTCTTGCCGCCCTTGGCAGAACGATTCCGTTGAAGGTTCCAACGGCACGCTGCGGGAGAAGCAATTTAATCGGGCATGATTCCGCAGTCGCGCCGAGGCCAAGATACTCATCGAGCGTGGCTACAAAATCCCGCTGCAGGTCACAACGATTGGCCGCTTTGGATGAATCTGAAGGGCCGTTCAGGATCGACAACCGACCTCCCCGGAAATCCACGAAGAACGTCTTTTGCATTGCGCACGTCCACGCGACGCGTGCGGGGTGGGCACCCGCTTGCATCCAAACCTGCCGATCGCTTCCGAGCCGGCTGCACCGCGACACGCAACGCTGATCCTGCTGTGCGCGTTCTCGGTGCTGCCGTTGAGCCTGTTCCTGCCGTCGCTGCCTGCGATCGCGCGCGACCTGCGCGCCGACTATGCGCTCGTCGCGCTGTCGCTAGGCGGCTACGCGGCGGTCGCCGTGTCGCTCGAGTTCGTGATGGGGCCGCTCTCGGACCGGTCCGGGCGGCGACCGATCATGCTGACGCGCCTCGGCATCTTCACGCTCGGGTCGCTGGGCTGCGCGATGGCGACCAGTCCACGGCGATCGCGCTGGCTACCGCGGTGTGTGTACGAATCTTCGACGCCCGCGAACGGCGCGCGTGATCGACGCGACAGGACCGGCACGCCGATCCGGCGCGATGCGATCGCTGCCCGGATCGACAAGGAGCGACCCGACCCGACAGCCGTCGGACCGACTGCGCGTCGCATGCGCCCGCACGATGCCTTACGGCTTCGCCCCCATCGTGAACTCGAACGTCGCGACGCCGTCGACGCCACCCGTCACGCGGTCGCCCGGCTGCAGCGCGCCGACGCCGGCCGGCGTGCCGGTGAAGATCAGGTCGCCGGCCTTCAGCTCGACCGAGCGCGACACGTACGCGATCACGTCCGGCACGGCCCAGATCATGTCGGCGAGATCGCCTTGCTGGCGCGTTTCGCCATTGACCGCGAGCCAGATCCGGCCGCTTGCCGGATGGCCGGTCGCGGTCGCCGCGCGCAGCGCGGTCACGGGGCCTGACGCGTCGAAGCCCTTCGCCCAGTCCCACGGCCGGCTCAGCTTCTTCGCTTCGGCCTGCAGGTCGCGGCGCGTGAGGTCGACGCCGACGCCGTAGCCCCACGCGTGCGACAGCGCATCGGCCGGGTCGATCGACCGGCCGTCCTTGCCGATCGCGACGACCAGTTCGATTTCATGATGGAGGTCGCCGGTCAGCGGCGGATACGGGACGGTGCCGGCGGCCGGGACGATCGCGTCGGCCGGCTTCGTGAAGAAGAACGGCGGTTCACGGTCGGGATCGGCGCCCATTTCGCGCGCGTGGTCGGCGTAGTTGCGGCCGACGCAGAACACGCGGCGCACCGGAAAGCGCGCGGACGACTGTTCGACTTCGACGGAAGGACGCTCGGAAGCGTCGATGACGTATGCGGACATCGGATGACCTCGTTCGATGAATAGACGGATGCCGTTGCCCGCGCAATGCGCCGCGGGCCGGCATGCATGGAACGATACCCGACGCATGCGCGCCGGGATGCGACGCAACTGCGCTTTAACCGGACAAATCTACGCGTCGCCGGCCGTCGGCGCTGCGTCGGCGTCCGGCAGCGCGGCGTTGGCATCCCGGTACGCCTTCGGCGACACGCCGACCCGCGCCCGGAAGCGCCGCGCGAAATACCCTTCGTCGCGGAAGCCGACCGAGCGCGCGATGTCGGCGATGCGCCGGCTCGTATGCGCGAGCAGCGACTGCGCGAGCGCGATCCGGCGCTCGGTCACGAGATCGGTGAAGGTGCTGCCGGTTTCCTTGCGCACCAGGTGCGCGAGGTAGTTCGGCGACAGGAACGCGGCCTCGGCGGTGGCCGCGAGCGTCAGGTCCTCGCGGGTCAGGTTCGCGCGCACGTGGCGCAGCACGCGAGCGAGGGCGTCGCGCCGGCCCGCGCGCTGGGCGCCACGCTGCGCGAGCTTGTCGAGCGCGCCCGCGTACTGCGTGCAGACGAGGCCGATCAGCTGCAGCAGGTAGCCGCGCAGCAACGTGGTCGAGCCGAAGGTGCGCACGCGGTCGGCATCGAGCATGCACAGCGCGAGGCGCCGCGCCTCGTCGAACGCGTCGCCGGTCAGGATGAAGTCGAGATGTTCCTGGAAGCGGAACGGCGTCAGCTCCGGAAAGCGCTGCGCGGGGACATCCTCGAGATCGAGCGGATCGACGTCGAGATCGGCGCGCAGGAACGCCTGGCTGAAGTTGATGACGATGAAGTGCGCGCCTTCCGGATGCGGAATCAGGTGTTCTCGGTGCGGCAGCACGAACGCGAGGGCGCCGCGCGGAAACGGCCGCGTGACGCCGCCGATCCGCTGCTCGGTGTCGCCGCCGAGGTTGAACTGGATCTGGAAATACGCGTGCCGGTGCGGCTCGGTGATCGCCTGGCGCGACGCCTGGTCGCGGATGTAGAAATCGAGCCGGTCGCTGCGTTCGGGCATCCCGTACAGGCGCGGCGGGGCGGTGGAGGGCATGAAGGATTCTGCTGTTGGTGACGCGGTTGAGCCGCGATGGTACAGCGAACCGGGCGCGGCCGGAATCCGCGGGCCGATCCGCGCAGGCCGGGCGGGCGGGGACACGCTCCATCCGGCCCGGCGACACCGCAATCAGGCGGCCGAACAAAGTCGATGTCGTTCCGGTTCGTCGCGACAGGGAGCAGGGGCGCGCCCGGTTTCGGTCAGCCGGCGATCAGCGGTGCGACGCGCCGCCGCAGTTCCGGCACGACCTCGGCATCGAACCACGGATGGTGCTTGAACCACGCCTGGTTGCGCGGCGACGGATGCGGCAGCGGCAGCACGTCGGGGCCGTAGTCGCGCCACGCGTGAACGGTGTCGGTCAGCGTCGCCTGGCGCGTGTCGCGCAGGAAATGCCGCTGCGCGTACTGGCCGATCAGCAGCGTCAGCCGGATCGACGGCAATTCGGCGAGCAGCCGGTCGATCCACAGTGGCGCACATTCAGGACGCGGCGGGTTGTCGCCGCTCGCGCCGCGGCCGGGGTAGCAGAATCCCATCGGCACGATCGCGAAGCGGGTCTCGTCGTAGAACGTGTCGGCGTCGACACCGAGCCAGTCGCGCAGCCGCTTGCCGCTGGCATCGTCCCACGGGATGCCGCTCGCATGGACGCGGGCGCCGGGCGCCTGCCCGACGATCAGGATGCGGGCGTCGCGATGGGCGCGCACGACGGGGCGCGGGCCGAGCGGCAGGTCGGCTTCGCAGGCGCGGCACGCGCGGATTTCGGTGAGCAGCACGTCGAGCGGCGTGCGCGTTCGTTTCGGCATCGATTCTGAACGGGGACGGACTGGCGGCGCGGATGCAAACGCGTCCATGCGGCGCGGCGAGCCGGAGCGGACCGGCGCATCGGGTCAGGCATTCCGCGGGGCGCGGCATGGTGCTGCGCGGTGGCCACGGCATCCGTGCCGGGATCACCTGTCCGCCGCACCGCCTTCGGCGACCGCAGCATCATACAACGCCGTCTGCGCGATCGCCGCGGCGATGGCCGCGTCGTCGTGCGTGCCGTCGAGCATGCCCCAGCGCCGGTATTGCAACAGGAACCACCGGCCTTCCTGCGGATCCGGCCGGTTCACGGCGCCGCCGTCGTGGAAGCGGATCGGCAGCGGCGGCTGCGCGAACGGCCCCGGGCCGTAGTCGCCGAGCAGGCGCGGCGCGATCAGCCGGGCCGGCACGCCGAGCGCATCGGGCGACGCGAGCCAGCCGGCCGCGTCGCGACGGTGCGCGGCGCTGTCGAGCCACGCGCACGCATCGACGAGCGTGCGGATCAGCGCGCGCGCGGTGGCCGGATACAGCGCGACGAAATCGCGCCGGGCCGCGAGCACCTTCTCCGGATGATCGGGCCAGATCTCGCTGGTGACGGCGACGGTCCGGCCCGCGCCGCACGCTTCGGCCACCGCGTGCCACGGCTCGCCCGCGCAGAAGCCGTCGAGTTCGCCGCTCGCGAGCGCCGCGACCATCTCGGGCGGCGGAATCACGACGCTGCGCACGTCGCGCAGCGGATCGATGCCGTGCGACGCGAGCCAGTGGTTCAGCCACATCGCATGCGTGCCGGTCGGGAAGGTCTGCGCGAGCAGCGGCTTGCGTCCGAGCGTCGCGAGCGCCGCGCGGACGTCGCCGCTTGCGCGGTAGGCGTCGGCGAGGCCGCGGGCGAACGTGATCGCCTGGCCGTTGCGGTTCAGCACCATCAGCGCGGCCATGTCGGCCTGCGGGCCGCCGATGCCGAGCTGCAGCCCGCACACGAGCCCGTACAGCGCGTGCGCGGCGTCGAGTTCGCCGCTCAGCAGCTTGTCGCGCACGGCGGCCCAGGACGGCTGGCGGCTCAGTTCCAGCGTCAGGCCGTGGCGCGCGCCGAGATTCAGCTGCTGCGCGACGATCAGCGGGGCCGCGTCGCTCAGCGCGACGAACCCGAGACGAAGATGCGCGCGTTCCGGCGCGGCGGGAGGCGAAGGGTTCATGGCATTCATGACGGTTGGGTCGCATCGAGCAGTTGCCGCGCGACGTCGACGATGCGCAGGCCCTGGTCCATCGCGCGCCTGCGCAGCAACGCATACGCATCGTGCTCGGACAGCCTGCGCTGATCCATCAGCAGGCGCTTCGCGCGATCGATCAGCTTGCGTTCGGCGAGCTCGCGCTCGACGTCGGCGAGCCGGCGGCGCAGCGCATCGTCGTGCGAGAAGCGCGCAAGCGCGACTTCGAGGATCGGCGCGAGGCGCTCGGCCGACAGCCCTTCGACGAGATACGCGCTGACGCCGGCGCCGACCGCCGCGTGAATCAGCGCCTGGTCGGCATCGTGACTGAACATCAGCACGGGGCGCGGCGCGGTCGCGTGCATCACGGCCAGTTGCTCGAGCGTGTCGCGCGACGGCGAATCGGTATCGATGATCACGACGTCGGGGCGCTGCTCCTCGACGGCCGCGGGCAGGCGCGCGGGCGTCGCGACGTCGTTGAGCATCTCGTAGCCGAGGCGCGCGAGCGCGTCGCCGAGTTCGCCGATCGGCTTGTCGGTGTCGGTGACGAGCAGCACGCGCAGGCGTGCGGGCGGGGCGGACGAACTCATGACGCGAACGGGGACGGACCGGCTTCGGTGCAAGGGTTGAACGGGGGTTGCGGGGTGCGGGCGGAAGTCGATGTGCCCGGAACCTCGCGCATGCATCCCCGGCAGCCGGCGCGAACGCGGCTGCGGTGAGCGGAACGGGCGTGCGGACGGTGCCGCGTGACGCGACCCATGCTACGCCGCCCGCGACAGGAGCGCCTCGCCGGCGGCGTCGGCGCACTGCACGGCGGTTTCGCCGATCGCCGCGCCGACCAGCATCACGGCCGGGCTGCCGAGCCCGGCCGCCGCGACGCCGCGCGCGAGGCCGCCGAGCGTGCCTGCCCAGCGGCGCTCGTGCGGCGTGCCGGCCCACTGCACGGCGGCGGCCGGCGTCGACGCGGGCAAGGCGGCGAGCAGGCCCGCCGCGATGCTGTCGACGCGGCTCATGCCCATGTAGATCGCGAGCGTGGTGCCGGTCGCCGCGAGCGCCGCCCAGTCGGGTTCGCCGTGGTCCTGGCGGTGTGCGGTGACGAACGTGACGCCCTGGCAGTGCTCACGGTGCGTGAGCGAGATGCCGAGGCTCGCGGCGGCCGCGAAGCCCGACGAGATGCCGTTGACGATGTCGACGGGAATCGCGGCGGCGCGCAGCGTCGCGAGTTCCTCGCCGGCGCGGCCGAACAGCAGCGCGTCGCCGCCCTTGACGCGCACGACGTGCGCGCCGCGCAGCGCGTAGCGGCGCATCAGTTTCTCGATGAACGCCTGCGGCGTGGAGCGGCAGCCGCCGCGCTTGCCGACGCGGATCACGCGCGCGTGCGGCGCGAGTTCGACGATGCCGGGCGCGACGAGATCGTCGAGCAGCAGCACGTCGGCGGCCGCCAGCGCCTTCACGGCCTTCAGTGTGAGGAGATCGGGATCGCCGGGCCCGGCGCCCAGCAGCGTGACTTTTCCAGTCGTCATGTCGTGTTCCAGTGCCGCGTGCGTGCGGCGGTCGATAGCGCATTGTTGCTTGCGGCGGCGGCGGGCGGTCGAAGCGATCGCGACATCCGGCCGTGCCGGGCACGGGGGGACGTCGTTGTCCTGATCTGTTGCGCCCGCCTGCGATGGCGGGCCCGACTTGCGGGGACTGCCCACCGGCGCCGTTGCCGGTGTGGTCCGGAATCAGCAATATCCGGGCCAACCTGCTCGAACCGGGCGGCGAGCGCGGCAACCGACGTGGTGACAAATGCGGCAATGACTGCCGCGATACACATGCTGCGACCGCCACGACGGACGCCGGCCCGCATGCGGCCGCGGGGCCGCGGCGCACGCGATGCCGCATCGGCGTGCATCGCGGCCCCGTCCACGCGCACCGCGATGTCGCACGGCGACAGTGCTGCAGCGCACCGTATCTGTGCCTCGCTGCATCCCGACGCATCATGCGCGGCGTCGTGCAGCGACGCGTGCAACGGCCGGCGAGCCTTGTGCGGCGGGGCTGCAGATGCGATTCGGGCGGATATGGCACGGCGTTTGCGTAAGCTGGCTCGGGCGGGTCAATGGCGATTCGTCCGCAGTACCGATTACCGACGCGCCCGGCAACGGGCTTCATGGGCAACGGCGTCCTACACATCGGGTCTCGACGAGACCGGGTGTGCAGGACGCCGTTTTTCGTTTGGCGGATGACATGACCGACAAAGCTACCCGTATCGATCTCTTCAGCTTCCGCACCGCGCCGATGCGCGCGTTCCACATGACGTGGATGGCGTTCTTCGTATGCTTCTTCGCGTGGTTCGCATGCGCGCCGCTGATGCCGCTGATTGCGCGCGAGTTCCACCTCACCGCGGCACAGGTCGCGAACATCAACATCGCCGCAGTGGCCGCGACGATCGCCGTGCGGCTGCTGGTCGGCCCGATGTGCGACCGCTTCGGCCCGCGCCGCGTGTATGTCGGGCTGCTCGCGCTCGGCGCGATTCCGGTGTTCGCGGTGTCGTTCTCGCACGACTATGTGACGTTCCTGATCTGCCGGCTCGGCATCGGCGCGATCGGCGCGGGCTTCGTGATCACGCAGTACCACACGTCGGTGATGTTCGCGCCGAACGTGGTCGGCACCGCGAACGCGACCACCGCCGGATGGGGCAACGCGGGCGCGGGCGCGACGCAGGCGATGATGCCGCTGCTCGTCGCGGCCGGCCTGATGCTCGGCTTCGGCGATGACGCGTCGTGGCGCATCGCGCTCGTCGTGCCGGGCGTCGCGATGCTCGCGATGGCCTGGGCGTACTGGCGCTTCACGCAGGACTGCCCGCAAGGCGACTTCGTCGCGCTGCGCAAGCAGGGCGTGACGGTCGACAGCGGCAAGAAGGGCGGCTGGGCGAGCTTCTTCGCCGCGTGCGGCAACTATCGCGTGTGGATGCTGTTCGTCACGTACGGCGCGTGCTTCGGCGTCGAGGTGTTCATCCACAACATCGCCGCGCTGTACTACGTCGATCACTTCAAGCTGTCGCTGAAGGACGCCGGCTTCGCGGTCGGGATGTTCGGGCTGCTCGCGCTGTTCGCCCGCGCGCTCGGCGGCTGGCTGTCGGACAAGATCGCCGCGCGCCGCAGCCTCGACGTGCGCGCGACGCTGCTATGCGCGCTGATCGTCGGCGAAGGGCTCGGGCTGGTCTGGTTCTCGCATGCGCAGGGCATCGGCATGGCGCTCGTCGCGATGCTGACCTTCGGCCTCTTCACGCACATGGCCTGCGGCGCGACCTATGCGCTGGTGCCGTTCATCGACCGCAAGGCGCTCGGCGGCGTCGCGGGGATCGTCGGCGCGGGCGGCAACGTCGGCGCGGTGGCCGCGGCGTTCCTGCTGAAGGGCGTCGGCGACGTGCAGCACACGCTGAGCCTGCTCGGGCTCGCCGTCACCGCGACCGCGCTGTGCGCGATGGCCGTGCGCTTCAGCGAGGAACACAAGGCACGCGAGGCCGAGCTGCGCGACCGCGCGCTCGCCGCCGCCGGCGCCGCGAACTGATCGACCGAAGGAAACGTCATCATGAAACTCATCGTCATCGGCCACGGGATGGTCGGCCACAAGCTCCTCGAATGCGTCGCCGCGCAAGCCGGCGCGGCGGGCGCGCTGCAGGTCACGGTGCTCGGCGAGGAACCGCGCCCGGCGTACGACCGCGTGCATCTGTCGGAATTCTTCGCGGGCAAGTCGGCCGACGACCTGTCGCTCGTCGAACCCGGTTTCTTCGAACGGCATCCGCAGTTCGACCTGCGCCTGAACGCGTGCGTCGCGTCGATCGATCGCGACGCGCACACGGTCACGCTCGCGTCCGGCGAAACGCTCGCGTACGACAAGCTGGTGCTCGCGACGGGCTCGCGTCCGTTCGTGCCGCCGGTGCCGGGGCGCGATCGCGCGGGCTGCTTCGTGTACCGGACGATCGAGGATCTCGAAGCGATGCAGGCGTGCGGCACGCACGCGAAGCGTGGCGTGGTGATCGGCGGCGGACTGCTCGGCCTCGAATGCGCGAAGGCGCTGCGCGACATGGGGCTCGACACGCACGTCGTCGAATTCGCGCCGCGGCTGATGGCGGTGCAGGTCGACGACGGCGGCGGCCGGATGCTGCGCGCGAAGATCGAGGCGCTCGGCGTGACCGTGCATACGGGCAAGAACACGCTCGAAATCGTCGACGGCGAAGAAGGCACGCACCGGATGGCGTTCGCCGACGGTTCGCATCTCGATGCCGACATGATCGTGTTCTCGGCCGGCATCCGCGCACGCGACGAACTGGCGCGTGCGTGCGGCCTCGAAATCGGCCCGCGCGGCGGCGTCGCGATCGACGACGCGTGCCGCACGAGCGACGCCGACATCTACGCGATCGGCGAATGCGCGGCCTGGAACGGGATGGTGTACGGGCTCGTCGCACCGGGCTACGACATGGCGCGCGTGGTCGCGAAGCAGTTCGGCGGTGCCCCGGAAGAAGCGGCCGACGCCGCATTCGCCGGCGCCGACATGAGCACCAAGCTGAAGCTGATGGGCGTCGACGTCGCGAGCATCGGCGACGCGCACGGCGCGACGGCCGGCAGCCGCACCTACCAGTACGCGGACGAGCGCCGCCAGGTCTACAAGAAGCTGGTGGTATCGGACTGCGGCAAATTCCTGCACGGCGCGGTGATGGTCGGCGACGCGACCGAATACGGCACGCTGCTGCAGATGATGCTGAACCGCATCGAGCTGCCCGAGTCGCCGGAATTCCTGATCCTGCCGTCGTCGGACGGCGCGGCGAAGCCCGCGATCGGCGTCGACGCATTGCCGGACGGCGCGCAGATCTGCTCGTGCAACAACGTGTCGAAGTCGCAGATCTGCGCGGCGGTGGCCGACGGCGCGACGAGCCTGGGCGCACTGAAGTCGTGCACGGGCGCGGGCACGTCGTGCGGCGGCTGCGTGCCGCTCGTCACGCAGATCATGAAGGCCGAGATGAAGAAGCAGGGCCTCGCGGTCAACAACCATCTGTGCGAGCACTTCCCGTATTCGCGCCAGGAGCTGTTCCACCTGATCCGCGTCGAGCGCATCACGACCTTCGACGCACTGCTCGCGAAGCACGGCCACGGGCTCGGCTGCGACGTGTGCAAGCCGGCGGTGGCGGGCATCCTCGCGTCGTGCTTCAACGAGTTCGTGCTGAAGAAGGAGCATGCGGGGCTGCAGGATTCGAACGACTACTACCTCGCGAACATCCAGCGCGACGGCACGTACTCGGTCGTGCCGCGCATGCCGGGCGGCGAGGTGACGCCGGAAGGGCTGATCGCGGTGGGCCAGGTCGCGAAGAAGTACGGGCTCTACACGAAGATCACCGGCGGCCAGCGCGTCGACCTGTTCGGCGCGCGCGTCGAGCAGCTGCCGTCGATCTGGGAAGAACTGATCGCGGCCGGCTTCGAATCGGGGCATGCGTACGGCAAGGCGCTTCGTACCGTGAAGTCGTGCGTCGGCTCGACGTGGTGCCGCTACGGCGTCGACGATTCGGTCGGCCTCGCGATCGATCTCGAGAACCGCTACAAGGGCCTGCGCGCGCCGCACAAGATCAAGTTCGGCGTGTCGGGCTGCACGCGCGAGTGCGCGGAAGCGCAAGGCAAGGACGTCGGGATCATCGCGACCGAGAAGGGCTGGAACCTGTACGTATGCGGCAACGGCGGGATGAAGCCGCGCCACGCGGAACTGCTCGCGTCCGACCTCGACCGCGCCACGCTGATCCGCTACATCGACCGCTTCCTGATGTTCTACGTGCGCACCGCCGACCGGCTGCAGCGCACCAGCGTGTGGCGCGACAACCTCGAAGGCGGGCTCGACTACCTGACCGACGTCGTCGTGCACGACAAGCTCGGGATCGCGGCCGAACTCGAAGCCGACATGCAGCACGTGGTCGACACCTACGAATGCGAATGGAAGAAGGCCGTCACCGATCCGGACACGCGCAAGCGCTTCCGCCACTTCGTGAACAGCGACGCGCTGGACACGACCATCGCATTCGTCGAGACGCGCGGCCAGATCCGGCCTGCCACGCCGGCCGAGCGCGCGGGCGGCAGGCCCGTTGCGATTCCCGTCGTCGCCGAACCCGCAACCGTGTGACTTCGACCGACACCAGCGTCTTTTCCAAGGAGCCCATCATGAACGATCGTCATCCCCTGTCCTGGACCCGCGTGTGCCCGCTCGACGACATCGTGCCGAACACCGGCGTGTGCGCGCTCGTCAACGGCGAGCAGGTCGCCGTGTTTCACGTCGCGCATGCCGAAGCAGGCGGCGTGTTCGCGATCGACAACGTCGACCCGGTGTCGCAGGCGGCGGTGATGTCGCGCGGGCTGATCGGCAGCCTCGGCGAGCGCGTGGTGGTCGCGTCGCCGCTGTACAAGCAGCATTTCGACCTGCGGACCGGCGAATGCCTCGAAGCGCCCGAGCAGTCGGTGAACGCGTATCCGTCGCGGGTCGAGGACGGCTTCGTATGGATCGCCGCCTGAACGCCCCGGAGCACGCATGAGCGCCACCCCCGTCAAGAGCGTGTGCCCGTACTGCGGCGTCGGCTGCGGGATGGTGCTGCACGTCGAGGATGACGAAGTCGTCAAGGTATCGGGCGACTCCGACCATCCGGCCAACTTCGGACGGCTGTGCACGAAGGGTTCGTCGGCGCATGTCGCGCTGCGCCGCTCGGGGCGGCTCGACCGCGCGTTCGTGCGGCGCGCGCGCGAGGACGACCTCGTGCCGCTGCCGGTCCGCGACGCGATCGCCGAGACCGCGCGGCGGCTGCGCGCGGTGCTCGACGCGCACGGGCCCGACGCACTGTCGTTCTACGTGTCGGGGCAGATGTCGATCGAGGCGCAATACCTCGTGAACAAGCTCGCGAAGGGCTTCGTCGGCACCAACAACATCGAGTCGAACTCGCGCCTGTGCATGGCGAGCGCGGGCACCGGCTACAAGCAGTCGCTCGGCGCGGACGGCCCGCCGGGGTCGTACCAGGACTTCGATCGAGCGAACCTGTTCTTCGTGATCGGCGCGAACATGGCCGACTGCCACCCGATCCTGTTCCTGCGGATGATGGATCGCGTGAAGGCCGGCGCGAAGCTGATCGTCGTCGATCCGCGCCGCACCGGCACCGCCGACAAGGCCGACCTGTTCCTGCAGATCCGGCCGGGCACCGATCTCGCGCTGACGAACGGATTGCTGCACCTGCTGCACGCGAACGGCCGCACCGATGCCGCGTTCATCGATGCGTACACCGAAGGCTGGGACGCGATGCCCGCGTTCCTCGCCGACTACACGCCCGAGCGCGTCGCCGAGATCACTGGCCTCGCCGAAGCCGACATCCGCACGGCCGCGCAATGGATCGGCGACGCGCAGGAATGGATGAGCTGCTGGACGATGGGGCTCAACCAGAGCACGCACGGCGTGTGGAACACCAACGCGATCTGCAACCTGCATCTCGCGACGGGCACGATCTGCCGGCCTGGCAGCGGGCCGTTCTCGCTGACCGGCCAGCCGAACGCGATGGGCGGGCGCGAGATGGGCTACATGGGGCCCGGGCTGCCGGGCCAGCGCTCGGTGCTGTCCGACGACGACCGGCGCTTCGTCGAGCACCTGTGGCGCGTGCCGGCCGGCACGCTGCGCAAGGACGCGGGCCGCGGCACCGTCGACCTGTTCGAACGGATGGCGGCCGGCGACATCAAGGCGTGCTGGATCGTCTGCACGAATCCGGTCGCGACTGTGCCGAACCGGCAGAACGTGATCGCCGGGCTGCAGGCCGCGGAGCTCGTGATCGCGCAGGACGCATTCCTCGACACCGAGACCAACCGCTACGCGGACATCCTGCTGCCCGGCGCGCTGTGGGCCGAGGGCGACGGCGTGATGATCAACTCCGAACGCAACATGACGCTGATGCGCGCCGCGGTTGCGCCGCCCGGCGACGCGCTGCCGGACTGGCGCATCGTCGCGGAAGTCGCGCGCGCGATGGGTTTCGGCGATGCGTTCGACTATGCGTCGGCGGCCGACGTGTTCGACGAGATCGTGCGCTTTTCGAATCCGGCGACCGGCTACGACCTGCGCGGCGCGAGCCATGCGGCGCTGCGCGAGGGCCCGGTGCAATGGCCGGTCGCGCCGGGCACCGCGCGCGAGCGGCACCCGATCCGCTACCTGAACGACGGCGTGAGCCAGACGCTGCGCGCGGCAGCCGACGGCGGCGATGCGCCGCGCCTCGCGTTCCCGACGCCGTCGGGCAAGGCGCGCTTTTTCGCGCGGCCGCACGTCGATCCGGCCGAGCTGCCGGACGATACGTTCCCGATCGTGCTGAACACCGGCCGGCTGCAGCATCAATGGCACACGATGACGAAGACGGGCAAGGTCGCGATGCTGAACAAGCTCAATCCGCGCCCGTTCGTCGAACTGCATCCGGACGACGCGAGCGCGCTCGGCATCGCCACGCAGGACAGCGTCGAGATTCGCTCGGCGCGCGGCCGCGCCGTGCTGCCGGCCGTCGTGACCGAGCGCGTGCAGCGCGGCAACTGCTTCGCGCCGATGCACTGGAACGACGTGTACGGCGACGACCTGTGCATCAACGCGGTGACGAACGACGCGATCGATCCGGAATCGCAGCAACCCGAACTGAAGTATTGCGCGGTCGCGCTCGCGCGCGTCGACACGGACGCGTTCGCGTCCGCCGCCGACGACACGGCGCGACCCGATGCCGCCGCCGGCGACGCGCGGCCCGTGCCGGCGGCGGTGCAGATCACGGCTTCACAGGAATCCGACATGGCAGACCTCGACACTTTCGCGGCCGCGCTCGGCGTGGCCGATCTCGCGCCGCCGCCGCTCACCGACGCGGAGCGCCTGTACGTGGCCGGCCTCGTCAGCGGGCTGAAGGCGAGCGCCGGCCGGCGCGACGGCGGCGTGCCGGTGCTGCCGGCCGGCGCGCCGCTCACGCCGCCGGTGCGGCTCTGGCTCGACGGGATGCTGGCGGGGCTGTTCAGCCGCGCGATGCCGGCCCACACCGCGCAAGGCGCTGTGCCCGCACTGCCGACCGAGGCCGCCGCGCCCGGCGGCGTGCGGATCGTGCGCACGCGCCCGAAGGTCGTGCTGCTGTGGGCGTCGCAGACCGGCAACATCGAATCGCTGACCGAGGACTACGCGACGCAGCTGATGAACGCCGGCTTCGAGATCCGCACCGCGTGCATGTCCGACTATCCGGTCGCGTCGCTGGCCGGCGCGCAATACGTGCTGCTGATGACGAGCACGTTCGGCGACGGCGACGCGCCCGACAACGGCAGCGAGTTCTGGGACGCGCTGCAGGCCGGCAGCGCCGCGCGCCTCGACGGCGTGCACTTCGCGGTGCTCGCGTTCGGCGATCGCAATTACGACCAGTTCTGCGGGCACGGCCGCCGGCTCGATGCAAGGCTCGCGGAACTCGGCGCGGCGCGCCTGTGCGCGCGCGTCGATTGCGACGTCGAGTTCCAGCGCGATGCCGACCAGTGGCTCGAGCGCGTGGTCGCCCGGATCAAGGAGGCGGATGCGGCGCTGCATGCGGTGCCGACCGCCGGGATGAGCGCGTCGGGGCTGCTGCCGACCAAGGCGCATCCGGCGCCGTCGAAGCTCGTCGCGAACCTGCGGCTCAACCGGCCGGGCGCCGCGAAGGACACGCGCTACGTGTCGCTGTCGACCGAAGGCGCGAACCTCGAATACGAAACCGGCGACGCGCTCGGCGTGTGGCCGACCAACTGCCCGGAGCTGGTCGACGAGCTGCTGTCGGTCACCGCGCTGAAGGCCGATGCGCCCGTGTCGGTCGCGGGCGTCGGCGACGTGCGGCTCGGCGATGCGCTGGCGCGCCACTTCGACATCACGCGCCCGCATCCCGACACGCTCGCGTTCATCGCATCGCGCAGCGCGAACGGCGCGCTGAAGGCGCTGCTCGGCGACGATCGCAAGGCCGACCTGAAGCAATGGTTGTGGGGGCAACAGCTCGCGGACGTGCTGCACGAATTCCCGGTCGAGCTGTCGGGCGCGGAGCTGGTCGGGATGCTGAAGCGGCTGCAGCCGCGCCTGTATTCGATCGCGTCGAGCCCGAGCGCGCACCCGGGCGAGATTCACCTGACGGTGTCGGCCGTGCGTTATCACAATGGCCGCCGCGCGCGCAAAGGCGTCGCGTCGACGTTCCTCGCCGATCGCGCGGACGACGGCCGCGTGCCGGTGTTCGTGCAGAAGTCCGCGCATTTCCGGCCGCCGGTGAACGGTGACGTGCCGGTCGTGATGGTCGGGCCCGGCACCGGCGTCGCGCCGTTCCGCGGCTTCCTGCACGAGCGGCAGGCGCGCGGCGCGCGCGGCCGCAACTGGCTGTTCTTCGGCGAGCAGCATGCGCAGACCGACTTCTACTACGGCGACGAACTGAGCGCGATGCGCGACAGCGGTTTCCTCACGCGGCTCGATCTCGCGTTCTCGCGCGACCAGGCCGACAAGATCTACGTGCAGGACCGGATGCGCGAGCAGGGCGCCGAGCTGTACAAGTGGCTGGAGGAAGGCGCGCACTTCTACGTGTGCGGCGACGCCGCGCGGATGGCCAAGGACGTCGATACCGCGCTGAAGGCGGTCGTCGCCGAGCACGGCGGGATGTCGGACGAAGCCGCGAACGACTACGTCGCGAAGCTCTCGAAGGCGCGGCGCTACATGCGGGACGTGTACTGAGCGCGCGCGGCGCGGCTCGACGCGGCCCGCCCGGTTGCGGGCCCGGCTTCCGCGACGCGTTGATCCGCGACGGTTCGCGCCGTCGGGAAGGTCATCGACGGCGAACGTCGTACGCGACAGGCCGGGCGGCGCGCAGGGCGTTCCTGCGTGACCCGCCTGCCGCCGCCGGCCTGCGTCACTGCTGCCGGTCCCACGCGCGCGCCTGCTCGGCGCGCACGAACGCTTCCGACGACTGCGGCAACAGGTTGCGGAATGCGCCGCCGTCGTTTTCGATCACGTCGACCATCTTCGCGATCATTTCCTCCGGATCGTGCTGCTCGAGCGGGAAGGTCAGCCGCTCGGGCGTCACCGTGTGGACGGCCGGATCGCGCCAGCGCCGCGGCGTTTCCATCATGCGGTCATTGAAGCCGGTGCTGTACGGGCCCGGGTTCACGACCGCGACGCGGATGCCGTGCGGCGCCAGTTCCGCGTGCATCGCCTCGGCGACCGATTCGACCGCGTGCTTCGACGCGCAATAGGCGCCCGTGAACGGCCCCGTGATCAACCCCGCGATCGACGACACGAACACGATCTTGCCGTGCCCGCGCGCGAGCATGCCGCGGGCGATCTGCTGCGTGAGTTCGAGCGGCCCGAACAGGTTGACGTCGAACAGCTCGCGCACGATCTCGACCGGCAGGTCGACCAGCGCGCCGGCCTCGCCGACGCCCGCGTTGTTCACGAGCACGTCGACTTCGAATTCGGCCGCGCGGGCGCGGTCGTAGGCCGACGTCACGTCGAGCTTCACCGCGCGCAGTGCGGTGCCGCGCTGCGCGGCGGCGTCCGTCAGCGCGTCGATCTCGGCGGTCGTGCGGACGCCGGCCGTGACCGCGTGACCGTGTTGTGCGAGCCGCAGCGCGACTTCGCGGCCGAAGCCGCTGCCCGCGCCGGTGATGAGGATGCGTTTCTGAGCCATGTGCTTACCTCGAGGTGGGAAAGGTTGCGTGAAAGCGATCGCGGCAATGCCGCGCGATCGCGTCGTCCTGCTCGACGCTGCCGCCAGATATGCCGATCGCGCCGACGCAGCGCCCGTCGCCGTCGACGAGCGGCTCGCCGCCGCCGAACGTGACGAGCCCGCCGTGGCTGTGCTCGATCCCGCGCAGCGGGCCGTCGCCGGACATCGCGCCGAGCGAGGCGGTCGATGCGCGGAAGCGGATCGCCGTCAGCGCCTTGCGTTGCGCGAGGTCGATCGCACCGAGAAAGCAATCGTCGGTGCGGATGAATGCGAGCAGGTTCGCGCCGGCGTCGACGATCGCGATCGACACACCGGCGACCTGCAGCGACGCGGCCTGCGCGAGCGCGGCTTCGATCGTCTGCCGGACAGCTGCGAGCGGCAGGGCGGGGCTGTGATGCGGATTCATTCGATGCTCCGGTGGAAGACGACGGGGCCAGTGTAGGTAGTTCTTGTATATGGGAGAATCGGCATTCCACTCGAAGGAGTTTCAAGTTTTTTTAATGATGAGCAGACGCGATCCGATGGCCGGGCTGCACGTGTTCATGACGGTCGCGACGGCCGGCAACTTCACGCGTGCTGCCGCCGCGCTCGGCCTGACGCCGGCTGCCGTCAGCCTTGCGATCGGCCAGCTCGAAGGCGAACTGAACGTGAAACTGTTCAACCGCAGCACGCGCGGCGTGAGCCTGACCGAAGCCGGCCAGCATTACCGGCAGCAGACGGAGCCTGCGTACCGGCAGGTCGTGCAGGCGCGCGACGCGCTGAAGGAGGTGCGCAGCGAGCCGGGCGGGCTGTTGCGCGTCACGGCGCTGCCGCTGGCCCGCTTGCTCGTGATCGCGCCGGTTCTGGCCGCGTTCCGCGCGCGCTATCCGAAGGTCCGGCTCGAAATCCGCTACGAGAACGAGCTGGTCGATATCGCGAAGGAGGGTTTCGACGCGGGGATTCGTCTTGCCGACCGGCTGCAGCCCGGCATGATCGGCGTGCGGATCGCGCCCGCGCTGACCTGCGCGCTGGTCGCCTCGCCCGGCTATCTGGCGCGGCACGGCACGCCCGCGTCGATCGCCGAGCTGGCGCGCCATGCGTGCATCCGGTTCCGGTTCTCCGAGAGCGGGCGCCTGCACAAGTGGCTGCTGCGCGACGGGCGCCGCGACGTCGATCTCGACCCGGAAGGCGTGCTCGTGACGAACGACGCGGATGCGGTGATCGATGCCGCGCGCGAGGGCGTCGGCATCGCGTTCGCGTTCATGCGCGAGCGCATCGACGCGGACCTGCGCGACGGCACGCTCGTCGAGGTGCTGCCGGGCGCGTGCCGGACGCTGCCGCCGATGTGGCTCTATTACGTGAATCGCAAGCACGTGCCGGCGAAGCTGCGCGCATTCATCGACATACTGCGGGAGCGGGCCGGCGCCGACTGGCACGATGACGGCGCGACAACGGGACCGTAAGGCGGGCACGGCAATCCGTCCCCATTCCCCGAATCCCGCGCCGGTCGCGGGTTTGCTCTCGCGGGCTCGGTCGGGCCGGGAGAATTTCTCCCAAAAGCGTCGCAAGTCGGTCATTCGACGAAAAATTCCCCGCGGTTCCCGGTATGATGCGCACCTTGCGCATGAATTTGACGCGTCGTTGATGCGACCGCCGCGCCCGAACGGCTCAGTACGGGATCGAAAGATTCTGTAATATAAAATCCGTATACTCGTAATTTCTGATTCAGGCGCCGCCTGGCTTCGTCCCAGGCCGACCGCCCACGCAGAACAACCAGATTCGTCGCCGCGAGGCCACCCCTGCGCCGCGACAAGCTACGCACCACCACTGAACACTCTATGTCTTCCCGCCACCCTGGCCAGCCCGGCCGTGCCGCGGCAGCGATCGCCCGTGTCGCGACGCTGATCCGCAATGAGCGCGTGCTGTCGCCGCTGCTCGCGCTCGGCATCGGCCTGCTGCTGATCGTGGTGTTCCAGCACCTGTCCGAATCCGTCGACTACCGCTCGGTGATCCGCCAACTGCGCCACCTGTCCGCGGGCGAGTGGGGCGCGTCGCTGGCCGCGACGGCCCTCAGCTATCTCGCGCTCGTCGCCCGCGATGCGGTCGGCCTGCGCTACGTCGCCGCGAAAGTGCCGCGCGCCGCGCTGTGGATCGGCGCGATCGCCGGCTCCGCGCTCGGCAATGCGACCGGCTTCGGCGCGCTGACGGGCGGCGCCGTGCGCGCGCGCGTGTACGGCGTGTCGGGCGTCACCCCCGCGCAGATCGGCCGGATGACCGTCTTCACCAGCGGCACGCTCGCACTCGCACTGGTGCTGATGACGGCGGTCGGCATGGTCTGCGTGCCGCAGACGCTCGCCGCGATGCTGCATGTCGCGCCCGGCGTGCTGACGTGGAGCGGCGCCGCGCTGCTCGTGGTGCTGGCCGTCATGACGATGCTGTGCGGCAACGTCGCGCGCCCGGTCGTCACGCGCTTCAAATGGCTCGCGTTCGACGTGCCGGCGCGGCGCGACCTCGTCGCCCAGGTCGTCTATGCGGTGCTCGACGTCGTGGCCGCGGGCCTGACGCTGTGGGTGCTGTTGCCGTCCGCTCCAGTCGGCTTGCCGACTTTCATCACCGTGTACGCGGCCGCGCTGCTGCTCGGGATGATCGGCCATACGCCGGGCGGGATCGGCGTGTTCGAGGCCGCGATGGTCTTCACGCTGGGCCGCGAAGTGCCGGCGCACGCGATGGTCGCCGCGCTGATCGCCTATCGCGCGATCTACTTCGGCGTGCCGCTCGTGCTGTCGGCCGGCCTGCTGGCCGGGTTCGAGGGCCGCGCGCTGCGCCGCCGGCTCGTGACGCGGCAGGCCGCGCGCGTGTCGCAGCTGGCGCCGCTGTTCCTGAGCCTCGTGACCTTCGCGGTCGGCGGGATGCTGGTGATCTCGAGCGCGACGCCCGCGTTCTGGCACCGGATCGCGATCCTGCGCAACATCGTGCCGCTGTGGGTGCTCGAAGGCTCGCAGGTGATCTGCAGCGTGCTGGGCGTCGCGTTGCTGTTCGTCGCGCGCGGGCTGCTGCGCCGGCTCGACGGCGCATGGTGGATGACTTTCGCGCTGACGCTCGCGAGCCTCGCGCTGTCGCTGGCCAAGGGCCTCGCGTTCGTCGAGGCCGGCGTGCTCGGCACGCTGCTGGTGCTGCTGCTCGTCAGCCGCCGCCGCTTCAACCGGCATTCGTCGCTGCTCGCCGAGCGCTTTACGGTGAGCTGGTTCGTGTCGGTGACGATGGTGCTCGTGCTCGCCGTGTGGGTGCTGTGCTTCGCGTTCCGCGACGTGCCTTACACGCGCGATCTGTGGTCGCATTTCGCGTTCGACGAGCGCGCGCCGCGGGCGCTGCGCGCGACGCTGGCGGCCGGCGTGTTCGTCGCGATGTTCGCGCTGTGGCAACTGCTGCGGCCGGCGCCCGGGCGTTTCGTGAAGCCCGCCGAGCAGGACCTGATCGACGCGGAGCAGATCATCCGCGCGCAGGAGTGCAGCGATGCGGGCCTCGCGCTGATGGGCGACAAGTCGTTCCTGTTCTCCGAATCGCGCCGCGCGTTCCTGATGTATGCGAAGAACGGCCGCACGTGGGCCGCGCTGCACGATCCGGTCGGCCCGCGCGAGGAATGGCCGGCGCTGATCGGCAAGTTCATCGCGCTGGCGCACGCGCACAGCGGCCGCGCGGCGTTCTACCAGGTGCGCGCGAACGCGCTGCCGCTGTATCTCGACGCGGGGCTCACGCTGATGAAGCTCGGCGAGGAAGCGCACATCGCGCTCGACCGCTTCGACCTGAAGGGTTCGAACCGGTCGCACCTGCGCTATGCGCTGCGCCGCGGCGACAAGGACGCGCTGACGGTCGAGGTGATCGCGCCGCGCGACGTGCCGGCCGCGCTGCCGTCGCTGCGCGACATCTCCGACGGCTGGCTCGACAGCCGCGACGCGCGCGAGAAGAGCTTCTCGGTGGCCGCGTTCCACGACGGCTATCTCGCGACGCAGTCGGTGATGCTCGTGCGCCAGGCCGACAAGCCGATCGCGTTCGTCACGTTCATGACGACCGACCTCAACACCGAGGCGACGGTCGGCGTGATGCGTCATCTGCCGGACGCGTCGCCGTATGCGATGGAGTATCTGTTTACGCAGCTCGCGCTGCATCTGAAGGAAGCGGGGTTCCGCAAGCTGAGCCTGGGCATCGCGCCGTTCTCGGGGATGGGGGCGGCGAAGATGCCGTCGCCGTGGCACCGGTTCGGGCTGATGGTCTGGCGCTTCGGCGGCCGCTTCTACAACTTCCGCGGCTTGCGTGCATTCAAGAGCAAGTTCGAGCCGCACTGGGAGCCGCGCTATCTCGCGGCCTCGGGCTCGGTCGGCGTGTTCGTCACGCTCGCGGATCTGTCCCTGCTGGCTGGAGGTCGGCGTTCATGATGTTGAAGAAGGGTATCGCGCGGGCGGCAGTCGCCTGCGCGGGAATGATGCTGGCCGGCGCGGCGTTCGCGGCGCAGGCCGCGGCGCAACCGGAAACCGTGTCGGGCGGCCGCTACGGCCCCGTGACCGTGACGAAGCCGGGCGGCCCGCTGCGCGGCTTCGTCGTGCTGTTTTCGCGCGGGCGGGGCTGGGGCGCCGCCGACCAGCAGGCGGCCGACGCCCTCGCGAAAGCGGGCGCGATGACGGTCGGGGTGGATTCGGAGCGCTATGCGGCGAACCTCGCCGCGAAGCAGGAAACCTGTCACCACCTCGACGGCGATGCCGAAGCGGTCAGCCACCAGCTCGAACGCCTCGCGCAATCGGCGCGTTACTACACGCCGATCGTCGCGGGCGTGGGCCAGGGCGGCGCGATCGCGAAGCAGATCCTGTCGATGGCGCCGGAAAACACGATCGCCGGTGTCGCGTCGGTCGCGCCGGCGGCGAAGCTCGATGCGCGCTTCAAGCCGTGCCCGCCCGATCCGACGATCGTGCGCCGCGCGATGCCGGGCTTCGTCGAAACGGCCGCGGCCGGCGACACTGCGACGCTCGTGTCGCTCGTCACGTCGCACCTGCACGACACCAGCAGCACCGATGAGCTCGACGTGTCGGACCTGCCGCTCGTCGAGCTGCCGGCCAAGGGCGGCAGCGACCGCCTCGCGATCGTGATCTCGGGCGACGGCGGCTGGCGCGATCTCGACAAGACGATCGCCGAGGCGCTGCAGCGCGACGGCGTGGCGGTGGTCGGCATCGACAGCCTGCGCTACTTCTGGAGCGAGAAGCCGCCCGCACAGGTGAGCCGCGACCTGGCGCGCGTGATGCGCACCTACATGGCGCGCTGGCATGCGAACCGCGTGGCGCTGGTCGGCTACTCGTTCGGCGCGGACGTGATGCCGTTCGCGTACAACCGGCTGCCGGCCGACCTGCGTGACAAGGTGGCGGTGATGTCGCTGCTCGGCTTCGCGCCGGCGGCGGATTTCCAGATCCGCGTGACGGGCTGGCTCGGGATGCCGGCGAGCGACAAGGCGATGAAGGTCGCGCCGGAAATCGCGAAGGTGCCGCCGCAGCTCGTGCAATGCTTCTACGGCGCGGAAGAGAAGGACACGATGTGTCCGGCGCTCGCGAACACCGGTGCCGACGTGATCAAGACGGGCGGCGACCACCACTTCGGCCACGACTACATCGCGCTCGAGAAGAAGATCCTTGGCGCGTTCGGCAAGCCGGTGGCGGCGCGCTGAACGCCGGCGCCCGCTGAGTGGCGGGCGCGGCGCTTGCGGTTCATCGGACGGGCGGCCTGCGGGCCGCCCGTTTTCATTTCCCGGCTTGCGTCTCGACTTGCGGCGCCGCGTCCTGCCGCGGCGCCGCCGTTCTCGCATCGCGCTGATAGAAGCCGGGAAACCGGTCGAGCTGCCGGCGCGCGGCGGCAAGATCGGCATCGGCGCCGAGCACCGCGCTCGAAAACCCGGTGCGCTCCATCAACAGCAACTGATCGACCAGCACGTCGCCGGTCGCCCGCAGGTCGCCGGCGAAGCCGAAGCGCTTGCGCAGCAGATACGCCTGGCTGTATGCGCGGCCGTCGGTGAAGGACGGGAAGTGCAGGTCGATGCGCGCGGCCTGCGCGATGCGAGCGGCGAGCGGCCGCAACTCCTCGTCGTTGCCGATCGTCAGGATCGTGCGGGTCGCGGTGTCCGGCGCATTCGTATCGTCGGCGTGTTCGGCCGGCGTGAGCAGCCGGATGCGTGCGTTCGAGCTTTGGTCGGTCGGGATCATGCGTGCTCCGCCTGGTGACGGGCGTCGTTGGCCGCGGCCTTGAAGGGCTCGGCGCCGATGCGGCGCACCGTGTCGATGAATCGTTCGCTGCGGCCGTCGGCGTCGAGCCGCGCGTCGAGATAGACATTCACGAGCGCGTCGACGACATCGACGATCTCGTCCGCCGAGAACGACGGGCCGATCACCTTGCCCGGCCGAGCGGGGCCGCTCGCGCTCGAGCCGTCCGAGCCGCCGAGCGTCACCTGGTACCACTCGGCGCCGTCCTTGTCGACGCCGAGGATGCCGATGTGCCCGCTGTGATGATGGCCGCAGGAGTTGATGCAGCCGCTGATGTGCAGGTCGATGTCGCCGACGTCGTGCAGCATGTCGAGATCCTGGAACCGCTCGGCGATCGCATCGGCGATCGGGATCGAGCGCGCGTTCGCGAGCGCGCAGAAATCGCCGCCCGGGCACGCGATCATGTCGGTCAGGAGTCCGACGTTTGCGCTGGCAAGGCCGATCGCGCGCGCTTGCTCCCACAGCAGGAACAGGTCGTCGACGTGCACCCACGGCAGCACCACGTTCTGAGTATGCGTGACGCGTGCCTCGCCGGCCGAGAAGCGCTCGGCGAGTTCGGCGAGTGCGTCGAGCTGTTCGGGCGACGCGTCGCCGGGCGCCTGCAGGCGGCGCTTGAACGACAGCGTGACGATGCGCAGCGCCGGGTCGCGATGCGCTGCGACATTGCGCGCGAGCCAGCGCGCGAAGGCCGGATGGCGGCTGGCGTGCGCGGCCATGCGCGCTTCGGCATCCTGCAGATCGAGTGTGCGGGGCGCGAGGCGCGGCGGCACGAACGATGCCGCGATGCGGTCGAACTCGGCCTGCGGGATCGTGTGCGGGCCGCCGTCATGCTCGACGATCTGGCGGAATTCTTCCTCGACGTCGTCGATATAGCGCTGTCCCTCGCTCTTCACGAGGATCTTGATGCGCGCCTTGTACTTGTTGTCGCGCCGCCCGTAGCGGTTGTACACGCGGACGATCGCTTCGATGTAGTTCATCACCTGCTGCCACGGCAGGAACGCGCGCAGCAGCGTCGCGATCAGCGGCGTGCGGCCCATGCCACCGCCGGCGCTCACGCGAAAGCCGAGTTCGCCCGCGTCGTTGCGCACGAGCTTCAGCCCGACGTCGTGCCAGTCGGTCGCCGCACGGTCCTCGGCCGCGCCGGTGATCGCGATCTTGAACTTGCGCGGCAGGAACGCGAATTCCGGATGCAGTGTCGTCCACTGGCGCATCACCTCGGCGAACGGGCGCGGATCGGCGATCTCGTCCGGCGCGACGCCCGCACGTTCGTCGCACGAAATGTTGCGGATGCAATTGCCGCTCGTCTGGATCCCGTGCATGTCGACGGTCGCGAGCAGGTCCATCACGTCGGCCGCCTTCGCGAGCGGAATCCAGTTGAACTGCACGTTGGTGCGGGTCGTGAAGTGCGCGTTGCGGGTCGGCAGGCGCAGCGTGCCGAGCTGCGCCTGCGCGTCGCACGCGGCGCGGTAGGTGGCGTCGTCGGGCACGTCGTAGTCGCGTGCGATACGGGCGAGCACGCGCAGCTGCGCGCTCGACAGTTCGCCGTACGGCACGGCCACGCGCAGCATCGGCGCATGGCGCTGCACGTACCAGCCGTTCTGCAGGCGCAACGGCCGGAACGCGTCCTCGCTCAGCGTGCCGTGCTGCCAGCGTTCGAGCTGGTCGCGGAACTGGGCGGCGCGACTGTGCACGAGCGCCCGGTCGAAATCGGTATATCGGTACATGACGTGATACGCGAGAGGAGCGGCGGCGCAGAGGCGCGCGCCGCTCGGGAGGGGACGTTGCGACGGGTGTCGGGCAACAGGGACAGCGTAGGGAACGCGGGGCGGCGGGACAAGCAGCAGATCGGAGCGGAAACGGCGCAGCAGATCGTAGCGGAAAGGGCGCAGATCGGAATGGAAACGGCGCAGCAGATCGGCGGAGCGCGCCGTTGTGTGCCGGGGCATGCATTGCGCATGCCCCGCGTCGGGTTCAGGTTTGCGCCGGCGCGTCGACGATCAACGCCGGATCGAGCGCGCGGATGCGCTGGTCGATGAAGTAGCCGCCGCCTTCCTGATAGCGCAGATAGAGCCGGCCGCACGATACGCAGCGGCTGACGTTGCAGCGGTTGTACGGAAAGTGGCGCGGTGCGATCGGCGCGTCGTCCGACGCATAGCGCGTGCCGGCCGGATGATATTCGTCGTAGGTCGGCTCGGTCTCGCCGGGCGGCGCAAGCGTGGCCACTTCCGTCAGTTGCGTGTCCTGCAGCGACAGCGGCAGGGTCGTCCAGCCGGCGAGCGAGGTTCTCGTGCACGTGCACGGCTGCGTAACGTGTGCCGCTTCGGCCGCCAGTTTCAGCAACGCGTCGTGATCGAGGTAGGGCAGTTGGCTCATGGGCAATCGTGAAGGAGCGGCGGGACCAGCAATGTAACCCGCGCGCGGCTTCGCTGCATGGACGTGATGCGGGCGGCGCGCAGCGTGCGCACGAGGCGCGATCAGCCCGACTTGCGTACCGCCGGCCCGGTGACCAGCTCGCCGAGCACGCGGATCGCGCGCTCGATGTCGCGGCTCCACGGATGGCCGAAGTTCACGCGCACGCAGCGCTCGAAGCCGTGCGCGGCCGAAAACAGCGGCCCCGGTGCGAAGCTGATGCCGCGCGCGATCGCCTGGCGGTGCAGTTCCATCGCGTCGATCGCGTCGGGAAACGACAGCCACAGGAAATACCCGCCGTCCGGCCGCACCCACTCGACGCCGGGCGGCAGCCAGCGCCGCAGCGCGTCGTCCATGCGCGCGAGCTGCGCCTGCAGGGTGCCGCGCAGCTTGCGCAGGTGACGATCGTAGCCGCCGTGCTCCAGATAGTTCGCGATGCCGGCCTGCGCGGGAATGCTCGCCGACAGCGTGGTCATCAGCTTGAGCCGCTGCACCTTCTCCGCGAACCGGCCGGCGGCGGCCCAGCCGATCCGGTAGCCGGGCGCGAGCGTCTTCGAGAACGAACTGCAATGCATCACGAGGCCGTGCCGGTCGAATGCGCGCGCGGGCAGCGGGTAGTCGGGGCCGAAATGCAGCTCGCCGTATACGTCGTCCTCGATCAGCGGCACCTCGCGTGCGGCCAGCAGCTCGACGAGCGCGCGCTTCTTGTCGAGCGACAGCGTGACACCGGTCGGATTCTGGAAATTGGTCATGAACCAGCACGCGCGGATGTCGTGCCGGTCGAGCGCGTTCGCGAGCGCATCGAGATCGAGGCCCGTGCGTGGATCGACGGGAATCTCGACCGCGCGCAGGTCGAGCCGCTCGATCGCCTGCAGCGCCGCATAGAAGCCGGGAGACTCGACCGCGACGACGTCGCCGGGCCGCGTGACGGCCATCAGGCACAGGTTCAGCGCTTCGAGCGCGCCGTTGGTGACGACGATCTCGTCGACGGGCTGCGCGACACCGGTTGCCAGATAGCGCCGCGCGATCTGCTGGCGCAGCGCCTCGCTGCCGGGCGGCAGGTCGACGACCGTGCTCCACGGGCTGACGAGCCGCGTCGCCTGCGCGAGCGATTTCGCGAGGCGCGGCAGCGGAAACAGCTGCGGCGCGGGAAATGCGGAGCCGAGCGGCACGATGCCGGGCTGCGTCGCGGCGTCGAGCACCGAGAACACGAGGTCGCTGATGTCGACCTTGCGCGTGGCGCCGGCACGGCTCGCGCGGCGTTTCGCGGGCGGGTTCGCCGCCGGGCCCGCGCCGGGCGCTACGTAATAGCCGGAACGCTCGCGTGCGCGGATCAGCCCCCACTGTTCGAGCAGGTAGTACGCGCGAAACACCGTCGATTGGCTCACGCCATGCTGCGCGATGATCTGCCGCAGCGACGGCAGGCGCGTGCCGACCGCGAGGTTGCCGTTGCGGATTTCGTCGGCGATCGTCTGGGCGAGGGTTTCGTAGCGTTTCATCGGCGCGGGCGGAGCATGCTTGGTGCCGCTCGCGCGGGGCCGATGCGGCGCCGCGCCGGCGGGCGCGCGTCATTGTCCGACGAGCGGCCCGAAAAGGAAAGCGCGACGGCCGGGCCGGTCGCGCTGTCGTGGCGATGCCGATGCGTGCGCATCCGTCGCGCGTGATCGCGGCGTTCATGCCTGCGTGGCGCGGATGCGCATGCGATGGCTCGACGCGCATGCAGGCGGAGGTGGCGACACGACGCGATGGATGACGCGCGTCGCCGAATGCATCGAATGCACCGAACGCTCCGAACGCATACGCAGTACATGCCGCGTGGCGCCGTGGCTGCAAGCGGAGTTGGCACACGTCGCGTCTTGCCTTTCACCTGATGATTCTCCGTTCGCGTGGCCGGGTTCGAGCGCGTGCAGCGACGTGCGATCGCACGCGTACACGGATGACGCGCTCCGAATAGGCGGATGCAGTGCGCGTGCGGCTTGTTCCAATTGCGCGGCGATATTTTTTGTGGTCTTGTTGCACGATCAAGCATCGACTCGAAAAAAGGACAGTCGAATGCATACGGGGAATTCGGACGAGGACCGATTGATCAGGGGAATCGGCGCGCGCCGTGCGCGCCGCGCCGCGTGCCGGTGGCTTGTCGTCCTGACGCTGGGCTGGCAGGGCCTGCCTGCTTGCGCCGCTTCCCCCGAGACCGTCAGCGACAACGTACTGCGTGTCCTTGCGTGGCCCGGCTACGCGGACAACGATGTCGTCAATGCATTCGAGACGCACTTTCATGTGCACGTCGAAGTAACCTTCGTCGATTCCGACGAAGCGTTGTGGACGCGGATGCACAGCGCGTCGCCGCCGCCGTACGACGTGCTTGCGGCCAACACGGCCGAGATCCAGCGCTATGCGAGCGACGGCCTGCTCACGCCGATCGACCTGTCGCAGATCCCCAACCGCCGGCGGCAACTGCCGAATTTCCAGCAGCTCGCGACGATCGGCGGACTCGTGCGCAACGGCTCGACCTATGCGATTCCGTTCACGTATTCGTCGATGGGACTGATCTACGATCGCAAGCAGGTGCCGGTCGCGCCGCGCTCGATGCTGGAACTCTGGAATCCGCGTTACCGCGGCAAGGTGCTCGACTTCAACAGCGCGCCGCATAATTTTTCGTTCACCGCGCTCGCGCTCGGCTATCCCGACCCGTTTCACCTGTCGCCCGCGCAAACGCTTGCCGTTGCGCACAAGCTGGTCGAACTGCGGCGCAACCTGCTCACGTATTACACGCTTCCGGACGAGGCGACCACGCTGTTCGTCCAGCATCGCGCGGCGCTGATGTTCGGCAACTATGGCACGCAGCAGGTCGAACAGCTGCGTCGCGCCGGTGCGGATGTCGGCTACGTGATTCCGGACGAAGGCGCGCTCGCGTGGCTCGACTGCTGGGGCGTCACGCGCGGCGCGGAGCATCGCGAACTGGCGTTCGCGTGGATCAACTACATGCTCGAACCGGCGATCGGCGTGCTGCTGACCGAACGCCAGGGGCTCGCGAATACGCTCCAACCGCCACCCGGTCTCGAGGCCGGCCACCAGCACCTCGTCTGGATCCAGCCGGTCGAGGACATCGCGCGGCGTGAGTCGCTATGGAGCCGCATCGTGTCGGGCGACCGGCCGGAGCGGTTCGAAAAATGATCAGGCTCGGGCTCACCTGGAAGCTGTCGATGCTGTTCGCGTGCATCGGCGTGATCGCGTCCGGCACGACCGGCTACTACACCTACCGCGCGAACCGGACGATGCTCGTGCAGGAAGCGCAGCACAGCCTGCTGATGTCGACGCACTTGCTCGGACAGCGCTTCACGACCGCGCTGTCCGACGTGGCCGACGATGTGCTCGTGCTCGCGCAATTGCCGGCGTCGGCGTCCGTCGCGAGCGGGGAAGGCGCCGATCGCGCGCCGCGCACGCGGCTCGAACAGGTGTATTACAGCTTCATGAAGAACCACCCCGAGTACCTGCAGATCCGGCTGATCGCGCGCGGGGATTTCGGGCTCGAGCGGATCCGCGTCGATCGCGACGCGCACGGCATCGTCGTGTTGCCGGAGAGTGCATTCCAGGAAAAAGGGCAGTTTCCTTACGTATTCGATACGCTTGCGACGGCGCCCGGTCATATCTACCTGTCGCCGATCGCGATCAATCACGAGACCGGCTCGCATGCGGCCGAAGGGCTGCCGATCCTGCGCGTGGGCACGCCGGTGGTCGACGAAGGCGGCCGGGTCGTCGGCGCGCTGGTCGTCGACGTCGAGCTGACGCGCATGTTCGACCGGCTTGAACGCGATCTGCCGCCAGACTACGTGGTGTATCTCGCGAACAAATGGGGCGATTTCCTCGTGCACCCCGATCCGTCGCAGATCTTCGGCTTCGATCGCGGGCACCGCGTGCTGATGCAGGACAGCTTCCCCGACACGCGGCTGCTGTTCGTCGGGGCGCGCACGAACGTGGCGCTCAACGGTCTCACGCAGCCCGACGCCGCACCGGGCCAGATGTTCGCGTTCGTGCGCACGCCGTTCGGCAACAACGAGGGCAACCGCTTCGTGGTGCTCGGCATGGCGCGTCCGCTCACGGACGTGCTGGCGCCGGCCGGGATGCTCGGCGAGCGGATCATCCGGATGGTGCTCTTGATGAGCGTGGCGGCGGTGATTCTCGCGATCCTGTTTGCGAGCGCGATCACGCGGCCGTTGCAGATGCTCGCGCGCGCGGCGACCCACGTGTTCGACGATCCGGCCGCCGAACGGTTGCCGGTCGCGCGGGCCGACGAGATCGGCGTGCTGGCGCGCTGTTTCGACAGCATGCGCGTCGAGATTCGTACGCAGGTCGCGATGCTGCGCGCGAAGCAGCTGGAGCTCGCGCATCTCGCCGGTCACGACCCGCTGACCGGCTTGCCGAACCGCCTGTTGTTCATGGAGCATCTCGATGCCGCGATCCGGCATGCGGCCGCGGTGCGCGAGGGGCTGGCGGTGATGTTCGTCGATCTCGATCGCTTCAAGCAGATCAACGACCAGCACGGGCACGCGGCCGGCGATCGCACGCTCGTCGCGGTCGCGAAACGGCTGAGCCTCGCGCTGCGCAGCGGCGACATGGCCGCGCGGCTCGGCGGCGACGAATTCATCGTGCTGATTTCGGACGTGCGATCGCCCGCGGTGATCGGCGATATCGCGTCGCGTATCCAGATCGTGATGGCCGAGGAACTGGAATTCGGCGACCGGCACCTGGCCGTGGGCGCGAGCATCGGCGTGAGCGAATATCCGGCGGATGGCGCGTCGGCCGAGGAACTGCTGGTCAAGGCCGACGCGGCGATGTACGCGGCGAAGGCGTCCGCGCAGTGCGCGTGCGTGCGTTACCAGGAACTGCTCGGCGGCGGTATCGCCACCGACGACGGCGGCCGCGTGGCGGCGGAGGGCAGCCGCTGACGGCGGGCCGGCCCGGCGCGCGGCAAAAACGCGGCGAGCCCGTCACGGGACGGGCTCGCTGGATCCGGGCGGACCGCGCGCGATGCGCGCGGCGGCGGACTTAGTGGCCGAAGTAGACCGAGTCGCGCGCGTTGCGCACCTTGACCGCCGGTGCGCCGCCCTGGACGACCGGGGCCGGCTGCGCGCCGTAGCCGCTGTTGTCGGCAGCGTGTGTGCGCGCTTGCGCGGCCTGGATGTCGGCCGGGTAGTACGGGCTCGACTGGCTCGGCTTGTAGCCGGCATTTTCGAGCTGGACGAGTTCGTTGCGCACCTGGGCGCGGGTCACGGTGCTTTGGGCGAAGGCGCCGAACGAAGCGGACAGGGCGACAGCGGCGACGACCGCGGAAACGAGCGATTTCATGATGACCTCCGATGTTCTATTGGGTTCGCCGGCGACACCATGTCGTAAGCGATTGATTACATCGTAGGCGTCGCTGGATTCAGGGTAAACGTGGATTCCGGCGAAAGATCATTGTCGGTGAGGCAACAATTCCAACATAAGTTCGATCCGTCCCCGTTCTGCGTTGCGGGAATTGCAAACTGACGGCGGACAGGCGGCGAGACATCGCGCACGGGCGAACGCCCGGTGGCGGGGCACCGGCAGGTGGGGCGGCTGGCGGGGGGCGTTGGCGGATCAGACGCCGTCGGCGTCGTCGATTTCCTTGCGCTCGCGGCGTTCCTCGTTGCCGCGGCGCGCCCGCAGGCGCTGGCGCGACAGGACCGCGATCACCTGCTGGGTGGGCGCGCCGGACGGCAGCTCGTTGCGGATGCGATCCGGCACCATCGGCAGGCCCGCGCGCTGCCGGCGCAGTGCCTTCGCGATTGCCCGGCGGCATTCGTCCCCGTGGCAATCCCATTCATCGCGGATTCTCTGGCAATAACGGCATTGTTCCATCGGGACAGTCTAACGCGTCTTGGCGATCGGAGCTGAAGGCGCAACGGACGGGGCTTGGACGGGCGCGGGCGCCGGAGCAATCCTGCGCGTGTCCGGCGACGGCGTTCGACATGATTCGAGGCTGAATCTTGCCCGAGCGCGGCGCGGGGCATCGGGCGAGGTCACGCGATGGCGCGCAATCGAAGCGCATGACACCGGTTCAATCAAATTCATGATGCGTCGCTCTATCATGTGAAAAATACATGCATCGCAACAAGGAGGCGAGATGACGCTTGCGCAGTTGCAGGCCCTGGCTGCCGTGGTCGAACTCGGCTCGCTGACGGCCGCGGCCGACCGGCTCAGCCGCAGTCAATCCGCGATCAGCCACGCGTTGACCGAACTGGAGGACATCACCGAGGTCAAGCTGCTGTTGCGCGACCGCCAGCCGGTCGTCCTGACCGCTGCCGGCGAACGCCTGTGGCCGTACGTACAGAACGTCGTCCGGGAAGCGCAGACGCTGCGCCAGCAGTTCGGCCTGGCGCGCGGCAAGCTCGAGGGTCGGCTGGTGGTGGCGTCGCTGCCGAGCGTCTCGCTCGCGTTCGTCGTACCCGCGCTCGAAGCGTTGAAGGCGGCGCATGAGGGCGTGACGGCCGTGCTGCTCGAAGGCACGGACGCGGAAGTCGAAGGGTGGCTCGACGACGGCACCGCCGACATCGGCGTGGTCGCCGGCACGAAGACTTTCGCGAACAACCTGCCGTTGCTCGACGAGGATTTCGTCGCGGTGGCGGCGAACGGCATGTTCGACGGGCGCGAGAGCGTGTCGGCGAAACGGTTGGCCACGATGCCGTTCATTTTTTCGAAGGCGGGGTGCGGGCCGGTGATCGCGGATTACTTCGCGCGCAACGGTGCATCGCTTCGCGCCGCGTTCAACGTGGTCGAGATGCGGACCATTCTGTCGATGGCGGAGGCGGGAATGGGCGTGTCGATCGTCCCGCGCATCACGCTCACCTATACCCGGTTCGGCGGCCGGGTGCTGGCGTTGTCGCCCAGGCTGCATCGTTCCGTGCGACTGGCGTGGAATGCGAGCGGCAACGCGGTCGCCGACGCATTCGTGAAACTGGTCGACGCGCAACGCGCGAAGGCCGGTAAGGCGATGCAGGCACGCGCGAAAAAGGACAAGTAGCGGGCCGGCGGAACGACGCGATGACGGGGTGAAGCGCGCTCATGCATGACTTGCAGTTTATTCATGCCGACAGACGCCGACATGCAATACATTGCTGGACACTCGCCCCGACTTCATCGCGCTGAAGGAGACTGCCGTGCCGGCCTTGCCCACCCTGATTGCTTTCGGACTCGTATCGCTCGGCATGGCCCTGACGCCCGGCCCGAACATGCTTTACCTGATCTCCCGCTCGATCTGCCAAGGCCGCCGTGCGGGGCTGGTGTCGCTCGGCGGCGTCGCGCTGGGGTTCGTCTTCTACATGTTCTGCGCGGCATTCGGCATTACCGCACTGGTGCTGACCGTGCCGTACGCGTATGACGCGCTGCGTTTGTCCGGCGCGCTGTACCTGTCGTATCTCGCGTGGCAGGCGCTCAAGCCGGGCGGCCGCTCCGCGTTCCAGGTGCGGCAACTGCCGCACGACAGCGGCGTGCGGCTCTTCACGATGGGCTTCGTCACCAACCTCGCGAACCCGAAGATCGCGGTGATGTACCTGTCGCTGCTGCCGCAGTTCATTGCGCCCGGGCACGGCAGCGTGCTCGCGCAATCGCTGGCACTGGGCTGCGTGCAGATCGCGGTCAGTGTCTGCGTGAATGCGCTGATCGCGAGCATGGCCGGCTCGATCGCGGGGTTTCTTGCCGGTCGGCCCGTCTGGGCGCGGGTGCAGCGCGGGTTGATGGGGACCGTGCTGGCCGGACTGGCCTTGCGTATCGCGCTGGAATCGCGAAGCTAGGGGCACGGTGGCGGCAATGCGGCTTGCGGTGGAAACCGGCGTGCCGATGCGCATGCAAGGTGCGGCGGTCGAATGGACGCAGCCGCTCCGCATGGCGCAGCCGTCACGTATTCGCCGTATCCATCAGCGCGTCGCGCGCGCCGTCCCGCACGCGCCAGCCCCGGCTGCCCGCCGCGCGATCACGCGCCGCGGGCGGCCGTCGCATCAGCGCTCGCGGCGCTTCTTGCTCAGCTCGATCGTCTCGAACAGCTCGTACTGTGCGCTCGGGTGCTGATCCGCGCCCGGCGCATGGTAGTAGCGCATCGTGATCGTCGTGTGGCCGCCCGGCTTGCCCGGATCGTGGTCGAACACCGCGATCCCGTAGCCGGTGCCCGTATCGCGGCGCGCGGACCAGATCGCATCCTCCAGCGCATCGGCCGGCTTGCGCACGAACGTGTTCGGCGCGGTGCCCGGCACCGGCCGGTTCGGCTTCGTGAAGACCTTGGCCTGCGCGAAGCCGGTCGCCGGGTTCTCGCCGTACACGTCGAGCGGCGCACTGGTGCCGCCGCCGCCGAGGATCAGGTGGATCGTGCCGTGGCTCGTGTCGAAGGTCGTGCGCTCGGGATCGGTCGACCCGACCGGACGCGGCTGCAGCGTCTCGACGACTTCGCCGGTCGATGCACCGACGCCCGCGCGGTGATTACAGCCGCGCACCGGGTAGCTGCGCTCGTAATCGTGATCGTGACCGCACAGCACGAGGTCGACGCCGTAACGGTCGAACAGCGGCAGCCACGCCTCGCGGATGCCCTTGTCCGAGCCGTTGCCCGTCTTCGACGAACTCAGCGCGTCCTGGTGCATCTGCACGACGATCCAGTCGATGTCGTCATCGTGCGACGCTTGACGCAGCGTGTGCTCGAGCCAGCGCGTCTGCACGCCGTCGCTGTAGCCGCGCACGTAGAACGACGTGCCCGGTTCGATCGGCGCGCGGCCGGTGCTCGCGGCCGGCACCAGCGGAGCCGGGCCGCCGACGAACGCGGCAGCGTCCTGGTACACGACGTCGTCGGCGTCGAGCGAGATGAACAGCACCGAGCTTACGCGGAAGCTGTACCAGCGGCCCGGAAAGCGCGTGCCGTTCTCCGGCAGCGTGTAGCGCGCGAGGTACGAGTCGAGCCCCTGCGGGCCGTTGTTGAATTCGATCTCGTGATTGCCCGGGCACGGCATCCACGGGCGGTTCGCGGCCGACGTCTGGTTGTTGTTGCCGAAGTCGCGCCACACCTCCGGCTGATGCGCGGGGTTCAGGTTCGCGTAGCAGAGGTCGCCGTTCAGCAGGTGGAACAGCGGCTGGAACTGCTCGACGGCCTGCACCGCGAAGCGGCTTTGCGGCGACGACAGCACCCATGTGCCGTTCGGCGTCGCGAGGTCGCCGTAGCTCGTGAAGCGGAACGGTGCACGCCCGCGCGGCGCGGTCGTGAAGGTTGCGGCAAACGGCTGCGCGGCGTTGCTGTCGTTGTCGGCCGTCAGTTCGTAGCGGTAGCGCGTGTTCGGCTTCAGGCCGTGCACGCGTGCGTGGTACGTGAACACCGTTTCGCCGTTCAGGCCGTCGGTGTAAAGGCGCTGCACGCCGTGCACGGTGCGTGCCGGTTCGCCGTCGGCGACGATCCGCGCCCGCGGATTGACGGCCGGCGCGAGCGATGCCCACGAGATCGCGACTTCCGACGCCGGGTCGCTGCCCCATGTCAGGTGCACCTGTTCGGGGGTGCCGTCCGGGTTCGACCCGGCGGCACGGGCGGCCGCGAGCCCGCCCGCGGCGGTGGCGAGGCCGGAGACGCCGGCCAGTTTCAGGAAGCCGCGACGCGATACGGAAGCGGCCGGCTCGTTCGACTCGGCGGGGAAGTTGTCCTGGTTCGACATGATCGTATTTTCGTTGAGTGACACGCGAAATGCGGAACCGCCCGGCCGTGCGCGAGCGCGTCCGGGGCGTGGGCCGGAAACGAGCGGGATCCCGGTGACACGCATTGTCGAAGCGCAGTTTTGCCGGGTTGTGACAGACGGTCGTCCACGCCCGGGCCCGATGCGTTGCCGGATGAGCGCGGCGTTGCCGGCGCGGCGGAAATTTATTTGCGCGCGTCGCGACGGATTTTTCCGCATGCGTCGTTTAACGAACGAACGGCCACTTCCGGCCATCACGTTCGCTACACGACGCTTCGGAGTCTTGCATGAAACTTTCCATTTCATTACGGGTTGCCGCGGGATGCGTGGCCGCGCTGGCGACCTCCGCCACATTCGCGCAGGCCGTCATCGTCGCGCCGGTCGCGCCGCCGCCGCCGCGCGTCGAAGTGATGCCGGCGCCACGCGCGGGCTACGTGTGGGATCAGGGCCACTGGCACTGGCGGCAGGGCCGCTACGTGTGGATCCCCGGGCATTGGCAAGCGGTGCGCGTCGGCTATCGCTGGGTGCCCGGGCACTGGGCCGCGCGCGGCCCGAACTGGCGCTGGGTGCCGGGTCACTGGGCGTGACGCGCAGGGTGCCGCGCGGCGCGCAGCGCCGGTGCGGCGGGACTTCCACACAACTTCATCCGTCGAGCCATGCCTTTTCGAACCATCGTGATCCTGACAGCCGCGGCCGTCGTGCTGGCCGGCTGCGTCGTGGTGCCGGCGCGTCCGGTGTATTACCGGCCCGCGCCGGTCGTCGTATATTGATCGCGCCGGCCGGCTGGCGATCGACAGGATCGATATGCCGTTCGAACCGGATGTCGACGAAACCGGCCGGGCGGATGCCGGACACGACGTGCGGCGCGCCGTGGACGCGCCGGCATGGCGCCGTGCGGCGCCGGCCCGACGCATGCAAGGAGAGCACGACGATGAGCTTCAGCCGGACGGCGGGCACGCTCGCCGGCAGCATGCGGCGGGCGCGCCGCGCATGGCGGAGCAGCCCGCGTTGAGCGACGCCGATCCGGACGCGGAACTCGTCGCGCGGGTCGGCGCGCGCGACACGTCGGCCGTGCGCGTGCTCGTCGCACGCAAGCTGCCGCGCCTGCTTGCGCTCGCGACGCGCATGCTCGGCGACCGGACCGAAGCCGAAGACGTTGCGCAGGAAACCTTCCTGCGGATCTGGCATCACGCGCCGCGCTGGCGGGATGGCGAAGCGCGCTTCGACACGTGGCTGCATCGCGTGGTGCTGAACCTGTGCTACGACCGGATGCGCGGGCGGCGCGAGGAGCCGGTCGACACGCTGCCCGACGTGCCCGACCCGCAACCCGAGCCGGCCGCGCACGCGGAGTTGCGCGCGCGCGATGCGCGCGTGCGCGAGGCGCTCGCCGCGTTGCCGCCCAGGCAGCGGGAAGCGCTCGTGCTCCAGTACTATCAGGACATGTCGAACGTTGAAGCGGCCAACCTGATGGGCATCACCGTCGATGCGCTGGAAAGCCTGCTCGCGCGCGCGAGGCGCAACCTGCGCGCGCAACTGGCCGGCGACCCACCTAGCGAGGACAAGCGATGACACCCGAACGATTCCGTACCATCGTCGCCGCGTACGGCTCGGATGCGCGGCGCTGGCCGCGCGACGAACGCGCGGCGGCCGAGGCGTGGGCGCAAGCGCATCCGCGCGACGCGCTCGCGGCGCTCGACGATGCCGCCGAGCTCGACGCCTGGCTCGTGCAGGATACGGTCGAGCCGCCCGCGCCGGCGCTCGTCGAACGCATCGTCGCGTCGGCGCCCGCGCCGCAGCGTGCGCGGCGCCGGGGCACGGTGTGGTGGTCGGGCGCGGCGTTCGCGGGCGTCGGGCTCGCCGGCGCGCTGGCGGGCGCGGTGGCCGTGTCGATGCTGATGCTCGGCAGCCCGCCGATCGCGCAACACGAACCGGGCTACCTGACGACGACGTTCGGCGGCCCGGGCATCGACGGAGGCGACGAATGAGCGAACGCGGCTGGAAATTCATGCTCTTGGGGTCGGTCGTGTTGAACGTGTTCATGCTCGGCGCGATCGGCGGCGGCGCGTATCAGTGGTTTTCGACGCATCGTGGCCTGGATGGGGCCGGGATCCCCGGACAGCGCACGGCGTTGCGGTTCGCCGCGGACGAATTGTCCGACGCGCGTCAGCAAGCGTTTGCGGCGGCGCTGAAGGCGGCGCGCAAGGAAGGTCGGGATTTCGCGCGGGAAGGGCGTGACGGGCGGATCACGGTGCTGGATCTGCTGGCAGCGCCGCAGCTCGATCGTACGGCGATCGACGCGGCGCTCGATCGGACGCGGGCGGCCGATAGTGCGTTGCGGGGGCAGGTCGAGCGCAGCGTCGTCGATTTCGCGGCGACGCTGACGCCCGACGAGCGCGTGAAATTCGTCGACGGGTTGCGACGCAGCGGGAACTGGCGGCTGCCGGCGAGGTTTCAGAGGAAGCACGACGCGGCGGGGAGCCAGTAACTGGCGTGGCGTGACGACGCGTCACGCTCGCGAATCGGTTGGCGGCGATCTCGAGTGCCGCGACGGAGGCGAATCATGGATCGAAGCGAAGACTTGATCGTGCGCACCATGTCGGCCGACGAGGTGGCCATGTCGGTCGAATGGGCGGCAGCCGAAGGGTGGAACCCCGGCCTGCATGATCCGCCGTGTTTCAGGGAAGCGGACCCGGCCGGTTTTTTCGTCGGCGTGTGGCGTGGCGAGCCGGTCGCGTGCCTTGCTGCCGTCGCGTATGACGAACGCTTCGGCTTCATCGGTCTGTACATCGTGAAACCCGGGTTTCGCGGCAAAGGCTTCGGCATGCGAATCTGGCAGCACGGCATGCGTTACCTGGGAAACCGCAATGTCGGTCTCGACGGTGTCGTGGCACAACAGGCGAACTACCGGAAGTCGGGGTTCCGGCTCGCGTATCGCAACATCCGTTATCAGGGGCGCGTCGACGGCATCGGATGCGCGCACGCGGCCGCGGCGGCCGATGTCCCGTTCGAGCAGTTGCTGGCGTACGACCGCCAGTGTTTTCCTGCGCCGCGCGCGCGTTTCGTCTCCGCGTGGCTCGCGCAGCCGGATGCCGTTGCGCTCGCAACGGTCGACGCGGGTCGCATCACCGGATACGGCGTCGTGCGCCGCTGCAACGCCGGCTGCAAGATCGGCCCGCTGTTCGCCGATGACGCCGGCGTCGCCACGGGGCTGTTTCGCGCGCTGGCGGCGCGCATGCCCGGCGAGGTTATCGTGCTCGACGTGCCGGAAACGAATCCCGCGGCCGTCGCGCTGGCGGAACGGCACGGCATGTCGAGCGTGTTCGAAACCGCGCGGATGTATACGAAGGAAGCGCCGGCGATCGCGATCGACCGCGTGTTCGGCGTGACGTCGTTCGAGCTGGGGTGACGGTCACGAATAGGCTCGGACGATTGCCGTCCGGCAGCTCGTGATGGAGGGAACACCAGTGCTGTGGAAATCTGACGATCGGGCGCGGCACGCGCGCAGCTCGCCGCTGCTTGAAAGCCGACCGCAAGCTATACATCCCCGCGCCGAACCCGAAATATTTCGCTCATCCCGCGACGGATTTCCCGCCACCCTCCGTTAAACACGGGTACGCATCGCGAGAGCCCCCGTCATGGACCACCCGAACGACATCTCACCGGCCGCCATCGCGCTGAACCGCTTCGGTCTCGGCGCGCGGGCCGACGAAGCGCCGCCTGCCGATCCGAAGGGCGCGCTGGTCGCCCAACTCGACCGCTACGACCCGAGGCCGGCCGCATGGGCCGGCGAACCGGACGCGGTCACGCTCGCCACGCGCTTCGCGACGACCCGCAACGCGATGACGGGCGACGACGCGGCGGCCAGGCGCGCGAGTGCGCAGTCGATCCGTCGCGACGGCCATGACGCCTATCGCAGCGCCGTCACCGCGCGGTTGAACAGCGCGCTCGCCACGTCCACGCCGTTCGTCGAGCGGCTCGTGCATTTCTGGTCGAACCATTTCGCGGTGTCGGTCGACAAGGGGCCGGTTGCCGCGTATGCGGGCGCATTCGAGCGCGATGCGATCCGCCCGCACGTGCTCGGCCGCTTCGAGGACATGCTCGTCGCCGTCGAGCAGCATCCCGCGATGCAGCTGTTCCTCGACCAGGCGCGCTCGGTCGGCCCCGACAGCCCGGCCGCGCTGCGCGCCGAAGCCCGCCAGCCGGCGGCACGGCGCGGCCTCAACGAGAACCTCGCGCGCGAAATCATGGAACTGCACACGCTCGGGGTACGCACCGGTTACACGCAAACGGACGTGACGGAATTCGCGCGTGCGCTGACCGGCTGGAGCATCGCCGGCGGACGCGGGCCGCAGCCCGGCGATGTGGCGCCCGGCGCGTTCGTGTTCCGCCCGAAACTGCACGAACCGGGCGCGCGCACGGTGATGAGCCGCACCTACGATCAGCCGGGCGACGCGCAAGCGCGCGCGATCCTGGGCGATCTGGCGCGTTCGCCGGCGACGGGCCGGCATGTCGCGTTCCAGCTCGCCCGTCATTTCGTCGCCGACGATCCGCCGCCCGCGCTCACCGACCGGCTCGCCCGCGCATTCGATACGAGCGGCGGTGATTTGCCGACCGTTTATCGCGCGCTGGTCGATGCGCCGGACGCATGGTCGCCGGTCAATCGCAAGTTCAAGACGCCGTGGGAGTGGGCCGTGTCGTCGCTGCGCGGGCTCGGCTGGCGCGATACCGGCGACCTGAAGGCCGCGCCGCTGCTCGCGCAGCTCGGCCAGCCGGTATGGCGGCCCGGGTCGCCGGCCGGCTACGACGACGTTGCCGCGAGCTGGGCCGCGCCCGACGCGCTGGTGCGTCGCGTCGAGATCGCGCAGCGGTTTGCCGCACGCACGGGCGACCGGCTCGACCCGCGCACGCTCGGCAAGACGCTGCTGGCCGGCTCGCTGAGCGCACCGACGGCGACGGCACTCTCGCGAGCCGAGAGCGCGACCACGTCGCTTGCACTGCTGCTCGTGTCGCCCGATTTTCAACGGAGATGAACATGGCCCGATCCCTTACCCGTCGACATTTCCTGAGCATCGCCGCCGCCGGTGCGGGCGCGATCCTCGTCGCGCCGCGCATCGTGTTCGCGAACGTCGAAACCGACCGGCGCTTCGTGTTCGTGATCCAGCGCGGCGCGGCCGACGGGCTGAACATCGTCGTCCCGTATGCGGAACCCGCGTATGCGTCGTTGCGCGGCCCGCTGGCGATCGACGCGTCGACGGCGACCCGCATCGACGGCACGTTCGCGCTGCATCCGTCGCTCGTGCAGACCGCGCAGATGGTTCGCGACAGAGAGGCGCTGTTCGTCCACGCGATCGCGTCGCCGTATCGCGACCGCTCGCATTTCGACGGCCAGAACGTGCTCGAGACGGGCGGGCGCGCGCCGTACCAGGTGAAGGACGGCTGGCTGAACCGGCTCGCCGCGATGTTGCCGGCGACGCGGGACAACGCGATCGCGTTCGCGCCGACGGTGCCGCTCGCGTTGCGCGGCAGCGTGCAGGCCGCGTCGTATGCGGCGTCCGGGTTGCCGGCCGCACCGGACGACCTGCTCGCGCGCGTGTCGGCGCTGTACGAGGCCGACGCGCAGCTCGGGCCGCTGTGGCAATCGGCGATGGCCGCGCGCGGTCTCGCCGGCGACGCGCATGCGCGCCAGGATCCGGCGGGCGTCGGCAAGCTCGCGGCGACGTTTCTCGCGCGCGACGACGGCCCGCGGATCGCGATGATCGAGACGGCCGGCTGGGACACGCACAGCGCGCAGAACGCGCGGCTCGCGAATCAGTTGAAGGCGCTCGACACGATGCTCGCCGCGTTGCGCGACGATCTCGGGCCCGTGTGGCAGCGGACCACGGTGCTCGTCGCGACCGAGTTCGGCCGCACGGCCGCCGCGAACGGCACGGGCGGCACCGATCACGGGCAGGCGTCGGTCGCGATGCTGGCGGGCGGGGCGGTCGCGGGCGGACGCGTGATCGCCGACTGGCCGGGCCTGCGGCCGGGCGACCTGTACGAAGGGCGCGACCTGAAGCCGACCGCGTCGCTCGACGCGCTGATCGCGGGCGCCGCCGCCGAAAGCCTGCGGCTCGATCCCGCTCATACCGCGTCGACGCTGTTCGCGGAAAGCGGCGCGACGCGGCCGATGACGGGCCTCGTTCGCGGAACCGCGTGACGCGCGGAGTGATGCGCAGCGCGATGCACGACTCGATGCACGGCGTACGCGGGTTCGCCTCCGCTGACCGATCGATTACACAACAGGGAGAATCGACGATGAAGATCCGATCCGTATCGCTTGCCGTATGGGTGACGACGAGCGCGGCGCTGTTGTCCGCGTGCGTGGTCGAACCCGCGCGGCCGCCGCAGCCTGCGCCGGTCGCCGAAGTGATGCCGCCGCCGCCCGCGCCCGGTTATCGCTGGGCGAAAGGTCATTACCGCTGGGCCGGCAACCACTGGGCGTGGGTGCCCGGGCACTGGGCCGCCGTGTATTGAAGCAGGGGACCGGCGCGCCGTTCACCAGCCGATCCGGTGCTTCTCCTCGGTTTCGCTGTGTCGCCAGTCGTCGTCCGCGTGCAGATACTGGCTCGTCGTCGTCAGCGATACGTGACCGAGGTTGTCGCGCACGAGCCGCAGGTCGACGCGGCCGTCCGCCATGTGCGAACCCGCGCTGTGGCGCAGCCAGTGGGCCGATGCCTGTTCGAGCACGCGCGCCTGTTGTTCGCCTGCATCCCCTTGCGCACGCAACCGCTCGGCCGCGAACCTGAACACCTGCTTTACGATCCGGTGCAGCGCCGCGCGCGTGAGCGGCTTGCGCGTGCGACCGGCGGGCAGCACGAGCGGCGTGGTTTCGCCGTCGGCCGGCAGCGCGGGCAGGCCATGCGCGCGCCGGTAGCGCGCGAGCTCGGCCATCATCTCGGCGGTGGCCGGCACGAGGCGCTGGCGGCCGCCTTTGCCGGTCACGTCGAGCCACCAGCGATCGCGCCCGTTCGCATCGCGCCGTGCAAAGAATTGCCCCATCGTCGTGTCGGCCGCCTCGGTGATGCGCAGCCCGCCGAGATACATCAGCGTGAACACCCAGCGCGCGCGATCCGCATGGAAGGCGGCACGCGCATCGTCGCGCGGCATCGCGGCGATCGCATCCTTGACCGCCTGCCACAGCGGCGGCCCGAGATGGCGCGTGACGCGCGGCGCGGGCCGCCGTTGCCGCTGCCGCGACAGCGCGAGCGGATTGCCTGCCAGATAGCCGGCCTGCACGAGCCACGAGAACATCACGTTCAGGATCACCATCGCCTGCCGCTGGCTGGCCGCCGACAGCGGCCCGTAGAACGGCCGCCAGCGCGGGTCGCCGCGCGGATGCTTGCGGCCGCCGTTCGCGCACCACACGTCGGCGGGCGCGGGCGCGAGCAGGAACTGCCGGTACACGACGAGATCCTCGTGCGTGAGCGACGACAGCGGCTTGCCGCACGCGATCACGGCCCACAGCAGCAGGCGCTCGGCCTCCTTGCGGTAGTTCTGGAACGTAGTGGGCGTATCGACGAAGCGTGCGAGCCATGCGCGCACGGCGTCGAGATCATGGGTCGCGGCGATCTGCGGATGCGCGCTCGTCGAGCGATTGGTGCCAGCGCGTCCGTCGAGCGCGGCCGGCACGGTCAGCGCGTCGATCGGCTGCGGCCGCAGCGCGGTGTCGGACGGAACGGGTGAGGTCATGCGAACAGGGGGCGCGGCTCGCCCGTGGCCGGGCGGGCGCACGCGCCGCGACGAAGCGTACGAGGAAACGCCGATGGTAATACACGATCACGACTTGGCGAAGCGCAACGGGTTTACGGCTGGCGCTCATACCGTCCGCATCGGCCGTTTCGGTGCAGGCCGCTTCCTGCTTTCCGGCGTCGGGAGCAACCCGTCCACGAATCCGGCTTCCCGGCCTGTCGAACACCTCACCCCAGCGACAACACGCTGTTCAGCAACGTCCGCACGAGCGTCGCCTGTCGCGTGACACCCGTCTTGGAAAAGATCGCCCGCAGGTGCGAGCGCGCGGTGTTCTTGCTGATGTCGAGTTCGTCGGCCGCTTCCTCGAGCGTCGATCCGTTGACGAGCGCGAGCGCCAGCGCGGTCTCGGCCGGCGTGAGATCGAACAGCTTGCGCACGATGTCGTGAGACGCCTGCGACTTGCGCTCCGCATCGCGGATGAAGATCGCGCACGCGGGCCGGCGCGGATTGTCCTCCGACCATTCGCTGAGCGGGACCGTGCGGATCAGCACGCCGAGCGGCGGCTTGCCGGACGGGCGCGGCACGGCAATCGCCTGCGCGACCGACGGCGCGCCGCCCGCGCGCTCCGCGAGCACGTGGCGGATGAGCTTTTGCAGCTTGCGGTCCTCCAGCGGATACGATGCCTCGAGCGCACCGGCGCGCACGCGCAGGCCGTCGCATTCGGCGAAGATCTCGTCCGCGACGGAATTGGTCTTCATGATCGTGCCGCGCTCGTCGAGGATCGCGGTCGCGACGAGCATGCGGTCGATCGCGCTCGCATACAGCGTGCGCTCCGATTCGACCATCCCGAACTTCGCATGCAGCCGCACCGCGCGTTTCAGGTGCGGCAGCAGCGCATTGCAGACGGCCTTGTCGGTCGCCGAGAACGCGCGGCCGTGATGCGAGCGGCACACGCGGAAGCGGCATTCGATCCCGTCGGGCGTGCGCAGGTCGGCGCCCATCAGGTAGCCGACGTCGAACGGCTCGAGGAACTCGCGATACATCGCGCTGCGGCGCCACACGCCGACGCCGAGCAGCTCGTCGACGGTGACGACGCGATCGCTCGGCAGGTTCACGAACGGATCGAGCGCGTAATAGTAGTTGTTGTACGACGCGACGCCGGTCAGCGGCGCGCTCGCCGCGGACGCATTGATCATCAGCCCCGCGTGGCCGCTGGCGGGCCAGCGCAGGATCATCGTCACGTAGTTCGCGTCCAGGTGCACGCGGATCTGTTCGAGCGCGCCGCCCCACGGCACGTCTTCCAGCGGGCCTTCGTAGATTGTCGCGAGCAGCGCGTCGTACTGCTCGAGCGTCAGTTTCGATTGGGCAAGGCACGGGGGAAGGGCCGGGGGCGCCGTGGTCATCGGGTTGTCTCCTGTTGCCGCCGCCGGGTCGCGGTGCGCCGGGCGTGCGGGTGCGTGCATGCGCGAATGCGGACCGCCGGCGGCGGCGCGCGGTTGCCTGCACCGGAATACGGTAACGTGCCCGTGCAGACGTGACATCCCACGAATGAGGGGGGCGGCGCGCGCGCTGTAAGCCATTTGTGAACTTTGCCGGCGCAGCATTCGTCTAATCGGCCCGCCAACGCTTCCTGAGGACCATCAGATGATTCGCAAGATCAGAACGCTGCTCGGCGCGGCCGTGATCGCCGGCAGCACGTTACTCGCCGGATGCCAGACTGGCGCGGCCGCGCCGGATGCACGCGCGGACCGCCCGGCCGACGGCCGGCCCGTGACCCGGACCGTTTATGTCGCGCCGCAGGCGGCGCGCTGCACGGGCGTCGCGCCGATGGACTGCCTGCAGGTGCGCAGCGGCCCGGCCGAGCCGTGGAGCCTGTGGTACGCGGGCATCGAGGGCTTTGCGTACCAGCCCGGCTATCAATATGTGCTGGAAGTCGATGAATACCGCGTCGCGCAGCCGCCGGCCGACGGTTCGTCGATCCGCTGGGTGCTCAAGCGGGTCGTCGAGCGCCGCCCGGTGAACTGACGGCCGCGCCTGCCCGCGGCGGCGCTTACGCGGACGGCCGCGGCGCGACCGGCCGCGGCGGCGCGGCGGTATCGATCCGCCGGAACACGACGGACGACAGCAGCGTGACCGCGCCCATGCAGACGAACGACAGCATGAAGCCGTTCGCCATCGAGCCCCAATGCGCGGCGAACAGGTTCACGAGCCCGCCGCCGATCGATACGCCGAGCCCCATCGCCAGCATCTGCATCATCGTGAACAGGCTGTTGCCGCTGCCGGCGTCGGCGTGCGACAGGCCCTTGAGCGTCACGGCGTTCATCGCGGCGAACTGCATCGAGTTCGCGGCGCCGAACACGACCAGCAACGCCATCTCCAGCACCGGCGCGGGCCGGGCCGACACCAGCGCGAACCCGGCGATCGCGCCACCGACGATCCCCGTGTTCACGACCAGGAACGTCGCATAACCGAAGCGTTTCGCGAGGGGCGCGATCCAGCGTTTCGCGATCACGCCGGCGATCGCGGCCGGCAGCAGCATCATCCCCGACTGCAGCGGCGTATAGCCGAGCTGCACCTGCATCAGCAGCGGCAGCATGAATGGCACCGCGCTCGTGCCGATCCGGCACAGCAGGTTGCCGAGCAGCCCCGCGCCGAAGTTCGGCTCGCGGAACAGCCCGAGCCGGAACAGCGGCTGCGCGCGCCGCCGCGCATGGGGCAGGTACGCGAGCGCGCTTGCCACGCCGAGCACGGCCAGCCCGATCGCCCAGCCGGTGCGGTGCGCGCGCATCGGCGGATCGATCGCGAGCGACAGCGCGATCATCGCGACCGACAGCAGCGCGCAGCCGATAAAGTCGAACGGCGGCGGCTGCATCGCCTGGTCGTGCGGCAGGAAGCGCTGCACCGCGATGAAGCCGACCATGCCGACCGGCACGTTGACGATGAACACCCAGTGCCAGGAAATCGCCTGCGTGAGCCAGCCGCCGAGCGTCGGCCCGACGATCGGGCCGAGCTGCGCGGCGATCGACACGAACGCGATCGCCGCGACGTACCGCTCGCCCGGCACGCGGCGCAGCACGGCGAGCCGCCCGATCGGCAGCAGCATCGAGCCGCCGATGCCCTGCACGGCGCGCGCGACGACGAGCTGGCCGAGCGTGTGCGACGCCGCGCAGCCGATCGATGCGAGCGAGAACACCAGGATGGCGAGCGAGAACACGCGGCGCGTGCCGAAGCGGTCGGCGAGCCAGCCGGACGCCGGCGTGAGCATCGCCATCGTCAGCGTATAGACGACCACGACCGGCTGCATCGCGAGCGGCGACGCATGCAGGCTTTGTGCGATCGACGGCAGCGCGGTGTTGACGATCGTGGTGTCGAGCGACTGCATGAAGAACGCGGCGGCGACGATCCACAGCAGCGCGGAGTGTGAGGGTTCGCGGGACATGACGAAACGGGAAGTGCGGCGACCGGCGCGGCGGCGGCGCGACGGGGGCGCGGCCCGGCAGCGGCAGGCGCGCGCCGGCGCACGGCCGGTCTACGAGCACTCGATGGTACCGATTCCGGTGGTCATCGGGAAGATGCCTCGATGCGCTGAACGGCGACCGGCCGCCCGCGCCGCCCGACGTCGAATGCATCGCGCGCGCCGCGAAGCGGCTCGGCCAGCCGGCCGGCACGCTGCTCGAGCTACCGGAAACCAGCGACCTGCGCGCGCCCGGCGCGGTCGATCAAAGCGGGTAGCGCAGGTCGTTACCGGACGGCGACGCGTCGCGCGGCATCCGGCCGGGTCCCCGCCGGCCGGTCCGCGCGCCACGCACCGCGCACCACGCACCACGCACCGCCGTGTCATGCCGCGCGTTTCTGCGAAAGCACCAGCAGCGCGCCGTTCCTGTCCTCCAGCACCGCGCGGTATTCGTGCGGGCCGGCCTGCACCGGCACGCGCACCGACGCACCGGCTTTCACGACCCGCGCCATCGCCGCGTAAAGGTCGTCATCCTCATCGACCCGCAGCGTGAGCGCCGCGCGCTCGACGATCTGCTCGTCGCCGGCGACCAGCGCGATCGTCAGCGGGCCGCCGTCGAGCGCGCAATAGCGGTCGCCGTCGCGGAACTTCACGTTCAGGCCCAGTCCGTCGACGAACAGCGGCAGCGCCGTGTCGATGTCGTCGACCGGGTACAGCAGCATCGATACCTTCATTCCCTCTCTCCCTTGTCGTGATGTGACCGGCGCGCACCGCACCGTCGTTCGATGCTAGCGCGCGGTGCCGGCCGCGACGCAGTCCGATCGGACGACGGTGAAACCCCTCTGTCCCCGCATGCGTGCCGTTACTCCAAACAGACGATGCCCGGGCGGGCCCGCGCGCCGACACTCCCATCCGTGGACCGTCGCTATTCGTCCGTATCGTGCGGGCGGGCTGCGCGACCCCGACTCGTCCAACATACATGGAGACGCACGCAATGAAGTTTTCCCTCATCTACGAAGCCCAGACCACCGACGCATCGCGCGAGGGCGACCACCGGGTGTTCAAGGAGACGGTCGAACAGGCGCTGCTGGCCGAGCAGGTCGGTTTCGACACGATCTGGTGCGTGGAGCACACGTCGCTGACCAACTATGCGCACATGAGCGCGCCGGAAACCTTCCTTGCGTACCTGGCCGGCCGCACGACGCGCATCGGCCTCGGTCACGGCGTCGTGTGCCTGCCGCCGGCGATGAACCATCCGATCAAGGTCGCCGAGCGCGTCGCGCTGCTCGACATCCTGTCGGGCGGCCGCGTGCATTTCGGCGTCGGCAAGGGCGGCAGCCAGCAGGAAGCGGGCGCGTTCGGCTACGACCTCAACGAACTGCAGCCGATGATCGACGAGTCGATGTACCTGGTGCCGAAGATGTTCGTGCAGGACGAGATCGAGCACGACGGCAAGTACATCAAGATTCCGAAGCGTCCGATCCACCCGAAGCCGTTCCAGGATCCGCATCCGCCGATGTACCTCGCCTGCACGAACACCGACGCGCTGCTGCGCGCCGGCCAGCGCGGGATGGGCGCGCTGGTGCTCGGCTTCGGCGGCCCCGATGAGGTCGCGAAGAAGAACACGATCTATCGCGAAGCGTGGGCGAACCGCAAGCCGGAAGACCAGGTCGGCTTCCGCCCGACCCAGCACCTCGCGGCGCTGTGCCCGACGGTCGTGATGGCCGACGGCCAGAAGGCCCGCAAGATCGGCATCCGTGGCCAGCGCTACTTCATGGAATCGCTCGCGTACTGGTACACGGGCGGCGAGCGTCCGGACCCGGCAAAGTGGGGCGACGACCTCGTGCAGGCCGATACCGGCGAGATGGTGATCCGCTCGCGCTTCGCGTCGGAGGAAGTCGTCGTGAACTTCGCCGATCCGGCGCTCGCGATGATGAACCCGAACCATGCGTACGGCACGGTGGACGACTGCATCGGCTACGTGGGCCGCCTGCAGGAAGCGGGCGTCGACGAAGTGCTGTTCCTGTGCCAGATGGGCACGGTGCCGCACGACGCGCAGATGGAGACGATCCGCAACATCGGCGAGCACGTGATCCCGTTCTTCAACAAGGAACAGGAGCGCGCCTGCGCATAAGGCGAGGCGTGTCGCGCCACGCCGCGCCCGTCGTCCCTTCGGACGATGCGGCGCGGCCGCGCGAAGCCGACCATCGTCGGCAGGGACTCTCGCTCGCGGCGCCGCCCGCGACGAATCACTTAAAGAGAGACCGGGGTGGGCGCCGCCGCGCGCGCTCCGTATCACAGGAGACATTCGTGCATCGCGACAACGATTCGAACGCATTGGCCGCCACGCTGATCGCCCGGGCCGAGGCGCTCGCGCCGACGCTGGCCGGCCGCGCCGCGCAGGCGGAAGCGCAGGGCCGCATCCCGGCCGAGACGATCGCCGACATGCAGGCCGCCGGCTTCTTCAAGGTGCTGCAACCGAAACGCTACGGCGGCTACGAGCTCGATCCGCAAACCTTCTTCGACATCCAGATGGCGCTCGCGCGCGGCTGCATGTCGACGGCATGGGTGTACGGCGTCGTCGGCGTGCACAACTGGCAGCTCGCGCTGTTCGACGAGCGCGCGCAGCAGGACGTGTGGGGCAAGGATTCCGCGACGCTGATCGCATCGACCTACATGCCGGTCGGCCGCGTGACGCCGGTCGAAGGCGGCTTCCGGCTGTCCGGCCACTGGAAGTTCTCGAGCGGCAGCGAGCTGTGCGAATGGGTGTTCCTCGGCGCGCTGGTGCCGCCGGCCGAGGCCGGCCAGCCGCCGGAATACCGCACCTTCCTGCTGCCGAAATCCGACTACCGGATCCAGCAGGACTGGGACGTGCTCGGCCTGCGCGCGACCGGCAGCCACGACATCGTCGTCGACGACGTGTTCGTGCCCGCGTACCGCACGCACAAGGCGATCGACGGGATGATGGGCACGAGCCCGGGCCTGGCCGTCAACGACGCGCCGCTGTTCAGGCTGCCGTTCGCGCAGATCTTCGTGCGCGCGGTGTGCACCTCGTGCATCGGCGCGCTGCAGGGCGCGCTTGACGATTTCACCGGCTATGCGGCCACGCGCGTGTCGGCCAACAGCGGCACGAAGACGACCGACGATCCGGGCGCGCAGAACGCGTGCGCGAACGCGGCCGTCGCGATCGACGAGATGAAGGTGCTGCTCAAGCGCAATTTCGCGGAACTGATGGCGTCGGTGACGGGTGGCCCGGCCGTGTCGATCGAGCGTCGCGTGCATTTTCGCTACCAGTCCGCGCAGGTCGCCGAGCGTTGCGCGCAGGCCGCGAACGCGCTGCTGCGCTATGCGGGCGGCAACGGCATCTACCACCGCAATCCGCTGGTGCGCCGCTTCCTCGACCTGCACGCGGCCCGCGCGCACTACGCGAACAACGTGGACCGCTTCGGCCAGAACCTCGGCGCCGTGATGCTCGGCCGCGAGAACACGGACTACTTCATCTGACGAGGCGGCGATGAACGACACGCAAGCGCAGCAATACGTGTTCGACGTCGTGGTCGTCGGCTCGGGCGCAGGCGCGCTGCTCGCGGCGTGCCGCGCGGCCGACCGCGGGCTGTCCGTCGTCGTGATCGAGAAGACGGCGCTGTACGGCGGCACGTCGGCGGTCTCGGGCGGCGGCATCTGGGTGCCGTGCAATCACCATATCGCGGAACTCGGCGCGACCGACACGCGCGAGGCTGCGAGCCGCTATCTCGACGCGTGCACGGCCGGCGCATCGTCGCGCGAGCGGCTTGACGCGTATCTCGACCAGGCGCCCGAGATGCTGCGCTACCTCGAAACGAAGACGCCGGTGCGCTACCAGGCGCTGCCGAAGTACGCGGACTATTTCCAGAAGCTGCCGGGCGCGATGCCGGGCTATCGCGCGCTCGATCCGCTGCCGTTCGACGGCGGGCTGCTCGGCGACGAACTCGACCGGCTGCGTCCGCCGTCGCCCGGCACGCTGATCGGCGGCCGCGTCGCCGTGACGTCGAAGGAGGCGCACACGCTGTTCTCGCGCGGGCCGGGCTTCATGAGGCTCGCGATCGCGCAGTTCGGCCGCTACTGGCTCGATTTCGGCGTGCGCCGCCGCACGCGGCGCGACCGGCGCCTGACGCTCGGCAACGCGTTGATCGGCGGGCTGCGCCGCGCGCTGCTCGAGCGCAACGTGCCCGTGTGGCTCGACACGCCGATGCGCGACCTGCTCGACGTCGACGGCCGCGTGACGGGCGTGCGTGCGCAGCGCTTCGGGCAGCCCGTGACGATCGCCGCGCGGCGCGGCGTGATCCTCGGCGCGGGCGGCTTCGAGCGCAACCAGCCGATGCGCGAACGCTACCTGCCGCAACCGACGCAGATGCAATGGAGCGCGACGCCGCCGGCCAACACCGGCGACGCGATCGCCGAAGGCCACCGGCTCGGCGGCGCGCTCGCGCTGATGGAACACGTATGGGGCGCGCCTACGGTCGGCGTCGCGGGCGAGGAGAAGCAACGCGCGCTGTTCGTCGAGCGCAACCTGCCCGGCTGCGTGATCGTCAACGGTCTCGGCAAGCGCTTCGTCAACGAAGCCGCGCCGTATTCGGAATTCGTGCCGGCGATGTATCGCGACCATGCGCGCACCGGCGCGTGCGTGCCGGCGTGGATGGTGTTCGACGCGCGCTTTCGCCGCAAGTATCCGTGCGGGCCGATCATGCCGGCGTCGATGATGCCCGATTCCCGCATTCCGGACGCATTTCGCGGCGTGCTCGTGAAAGCCGACACGATCGATGCGCTCGCCGTGCGGATCGGCGTCGATGCGGCCGGGCTGCATGACACGCTGCGCGACATGGCGCGTTACGCGGCAACCGGTATCGACGAAGCGTTCGGCAAGGGCGACAACCTGTTCGACACGTACTACGGCGATCCGAAGAACCGGCCGAATCCGTGCCTGGGGCCGGTCGACGAGGCGCCGTTCTACGCGGTGCGGATCGACGCGGGCGACATCGGCACGAAGGGCGGGCTCGTCACCGACGCGCAGGCGCGCGTGCTGCGCGCCGACGGCACGCCGATCGACGGCCTCTATGCAATCGGCAACACCAGTGCATCGGTGATGGGCGCGAGCTACCCCGGCGCGGGCTCGACGCTCGGTCCGGCGATGACCTTCGGGTTCATCGCCGCCGACCACCTGGCCGCGCAAGCGGCCGACGCCGGCGGCCGGTCAGCCCGGCCGTCCACGACAGAACTTGACGGAGTCCAATCATGAGCGATCTCACCACCCATCCGCTGCGCACCGACATGCTGCTCGCGATGCGCCGCCTCGCGCGCTCCGTCACGGTCATCAGCAGCGCGCACGACGGCCGGCGCTACTCGATGTCCGCGACGGCGGTCGATTCGCTGTCGACCGATCCGCCGTCGCTGCTGATCTGCATCAACCGCAATGCGTCGCTGTATCCGCCGCTCGATGCGGGGGCACCGTTCTGCGTGAACGTGCTGTCGGCACGGCATGAAGGCATCGCGATCGATTGCAGCGGCCGCCTGAAGGGCGAGGCGCGCTTCACGACCGGCGAGTGGCACACGTCGCCGCTGGGTGTGCCGTATCTGCACGATTCGCAGGCGAGCCTCGTGTGCGAGCAGGACGGCCGCTTCGAATACGGCACGCATACGGTGTTCATCGGGCGCATTCGCGAGGTGCTGATGAGCGGTGACGTCGATCCGCTCGTCTATCTCGACGGTGCGTACACGACGCCCGGCGCGCCCGCGGCCCGCGCGGCCGCGTGACGGCGGTGCGCGTTTTTCCGCATCGGAACGAGACGATCAATGACACGCAGATTGAACCGCAATATCGAGAATGGTGCGGACACAACGATCGTGCACGAGTTCGTGCAGCTGATCGGCGCGGCGGCAACGCAGGTACTGAACGCGTTCGCCGGTGTTGCGCCAGCGCTGGCGCTGGCGTCGAACGACGCGCGGTGCCGCGCGGGAGAAGCCGGCTGGCATACGGCTTCGGCGGGTGCGGCCGGCGCGGCTCGCACTGCATGAGGAGCCGGCGATGAGCGATCCCCGTTTTCACCGGCTGACCGTGGCCGACGTCATCGCCGAAAGCGACGACGCGTGCTCGTTCGTGTTCGACGTGCCCGCCGCGTTGCGCGATGCGTTCGCGTATCGGCCCGGCCAGTTCCTGACGCTGAACGTGCCATGCACGGACGCGACCGTCGCGCGCTGCTACTCGCTGTCGAGCGCGCCGGGCATCGACGCGGCGCCGAAGATCACCGTCAAGCGCGTGCGCGACGGCCGTGCGTCGAACTGGCTGTGCGACCGCATTCGCGCGGGCGATGCGCTCGACGTGCTGCCGCCGGCCGGCGTCTTCACGCCGCGTACGCTCGACGGCGACCTGCTGCTGTTCGCGGGCGGCAGCGGCATCACGCCGGTGCTGTCGATCCTGAAATCGGCGCTCGTGCACGGCCGCGGGATGCTGACGCTGATCTATGCGAACCGCGACGAGCGCGCGGTGATTTTCCGCGACGAACTGCGGCAGCTCGCGCACCGTCATCCGGGCCGCCTGCGCGTGATCCACTGGCTCGACAGCGTGCAGGGCGTGCCGCAGCAGCGGCATCTCGAGGAACTCGCGCGGCCGTTCAGCCAGCAGGAGACGTTCATCTGCGGGCCGGCGCTGTTCATGGAGAACGCGCTCGCCGCGATGCTCGGCCTCGGGCTGCCGCGTGCGCGCGTGCATGTCGAGCGCTTCGCGTCGCTGCCCGATGCGCCGGCGCAGGGCGATCCGGCGGCACCGGCCGCAACGGCGGCGACGTCCGGCGATGACGATCGCGACGGCGACGGTGAAGGCGCGGCGATCGAGACGGTGCTCGACGGCGAGGCGTTCGCGTTCGACAGCGCGCCCGGCGAAACGCTGCTCGACGCGATGCTGCGCGCCGGCCTGCCTGCGCCGAATTCCTGCCGGATGGGGCAGTGCGGCGCGTGCATGTGCCGCGTCGAACGCGGCGCGGTGACGCTCGACAGCAACCACGTGCTCGACGACGACGAGATCGCGGCGGGCTGGACGCTCGCCTGCTGCGCGCGGCCCGCGAGCGACGCGCTGCGCGTGGTGTTCCCCGATTGAGCCGCGACGTGTCGATGGCACCGACGGCAACCCTGTTTCGACGCATATGACGATGGACAACGAAATCCTCACCACGCCCGCGCTGATCGCGCGGGCTGCCGCGCGCCACGGCGCGCATCCGGCGATCGAGTCGGAGCACGGCCGGCTGACCTACGCGGAACTCGACGCGGCGCGTCTCGAGGCGGCGCGCGCGCTCCTCGCGAGCGGCATCGACGCCGGCGACCGGGTCGCCGTATGGGCGCCGAACCTGCCGCAATGGATCGTCGCGGCGCTGGCGATCCACACCGTCGGCGCGATCCTCGTGCCGGTCAACACGCGGATGAAGGGCATGGAGGTGGGCGGCATCCTGCACGACGGCGGTGCGCGGCTGCTGTTCTGCTGCGGCACCTTCCTCGGCGAATCCTATCCGGCGCTGCTCGCGCCGCACCGGCCCGCGACGCTCGAACGCGTCGTCGTGTTCGACGGCGAGCCGCCGTCCGGCGCGCACGATGAAAGCTGGAATGCATTCCTCGCGCGCGGCGCGGCGGTGCCGCTCGCCGCCGTGCGCGAGCGGGAGGCGCAGGTGACGCCGGATACCGTGATGGACCTGATGTTCACGTCCGGCACGACGGGCCGCCCGAAGGGCGTGATGACCGCGCACGGACAGAACCTGCGCGCCGCGCAGGCGTGGGCGACGATCGCCGGCGTGCGCCGGGACGACCGCTACCTGATCGTCAATCCGTTCTTCCATACGTTCGGCTACAAGGCCGGCTGGCTCGCCGCGCTGTCGAGCGGCGCGACCGTGCTGCCGCATCTCGTGTTCCAGCCGGCCGACGTCTTGCGCCGCATCGCCGACGAACGCGTGTCGGTGCTGCCCGGGCCGCCGACGCTGTACTACGCGCTGCTCGATGCGCCCGATCGCGCGACGCGCGACCTGTCGTCGCTGCGGATCGCGGTGACGGGCGCGGCCGCGATCGCGCCGAGCCTGATCGAGCGGATGCGCGCGGAGCTCGGCTTCGAGACCGTGCTGACCGGCTACGGACTGACCGAATCGTGCGGGTTCGCGACGCTGTGCCGCCACGGCGACGACGCGGAGACGGTCGCCTCTACGTCGGGCCGCCCGATGCCGGGTGTCGAGCTGCGCATCGCGGGGCCGGACGGCGCGGCGCTCGGGCCGGACGAGACCGGCGAGATCTGGGTGCGCGGCTACAACGTGATGCGCGGCTACTTCGACCAGCCGGATGCGACGCGCGAAGCCGTCGACGCCGACGGCTGGCTGCATACCGGCGACCTCGGCTGTGTCGACGCGAACGGCAACCTGAAGATCACCGACCGGATCAAGGACATGTTCATCGTCGGCGGCTTCAACTGCTATCCGGCCGAGATCGAGCGGCTGCTGGCCGCGCATCCGGCGATCGCGCAGGTCGCGCTGGTCGGCGTGCCCGATACGCGGCTCGGCGAGGTCGGACATGCGTATGTCGTGTTGCGTCCCGGCGCGCACATCGATGCCGACGCACTGAACGACTGGGCGCGCAGCAACATGGCGAACTACAAGGTGCCGCGGCATTTCACGTTCGTCGAGCAACTGCCGACGAGCGCGGCCGGCAAGGTGCTGAAGTACCGGCTGCGCGCGGGCACCGAAGCGGCGGCCTGAACGCCGGCGCACGGCACGAAATCAACGGGACGAACGGATGAACGACAACGGATTTCCGCAGGGCGCGGTACTCGTGTTCGGCGGCAGCGGCGGAATCGGGCAGGGCGTCGCGCTCGAATTCGCGCGCGCCGGCGTGCCGGTCGCGCTCGGTTACCGCAGCAAGGCCGAGGTGGCCGAGCGCGTCGCGCGCGAGGTGTGCGCCGCAGGCGTCGCGGCCACCACGCATTGCGCGGACGTGACCGCTCCCGCGCAGATCGATGCCGCGCTCGCGGCCGCGATCGGCGCGCACGGCCGCGTGCACACGATCGTGTGGGCGGCCGGCCCGTTCGTGAACCAGCGTCGCATCGGCGACATGACGCACGACGACTGGCGCCGTGCGATCGAGGTCGAGACGGTCGGCTTCTTCAATGCGGCGAAGGCCGCGTTGCCGCATTTCCGTGCGTCGGGCGGCGGGTCGTTCGTCACGCTCGGCTCCGCCGGACATCTGCGCTGGCCGGATCGCGACGGCTTGTCGGTCGCGCCGAAGGCGGCGAACGAGGCGCTGGTGAAGGGGCTCGCGCGCGAGGAGGGCCGTCACGAGATTCGCGCCAACTCGATCCTGGTCGGCGTGATCGAGGCCGGGATGTTTCCGGTGCTGCTCGAACAGGGGCAGTTCGACCAGGCGTGGATCGACGACACGCAGAAGATGCTCGCGCTCAAGCGCTGGGGGAAGGCGCACGATATCGGGCGTGCGGCGGTGTTCCTCGCGTCGGATCGCGCGAACTACATCACGGGGCAGCAGTTGAACGTCTCGGGCGGGTACGGGTTGTAGCGGATGCGCGGAGCCCGCTCGGGAGAGCGGGCCCGGCAGACGAACGTTCGGTTGCTTTCGGCGCCGAATCCGCTGTATCGATCCCGGATCTTCGCGCCGCAGGCGCCCGGGAGCGACTGCCCGCATGCATGCGTCGAAGCGCATGAACGGCCGTCTCGGCGGCAACTGGTTGCGCGCGCACCGTCCTCGGTATTCACCCTGATCCGCGCTGCGCGCTTCTCGCATCCTGACCACGCGCGACTCGCGCGAGGTCACGTCGATGAAACATTTCCTGCCATGCGTGACGTCACACGTGCTTGCACGCCGTTGCGATGTCGCGCGTGCCGACAGCCGCGCGTGCTTGCCCGGCGCGCGTCGCGGCACCCGATGCATCGCTCCGCTGCATCGGGCACGGTGCTGACGTGCCGAAAACAGATGCGTTCCTGAAACATTTCCATCGATTCTCCCCCGCATCACCGCGGACGTTTGGCCGCGACGCTTGTCCCGTGCCGGTTCGCGCCGCATGGCACATGCCTTGCGGTTAGGTCGGGGCCGCTCGACACAATCGCGACTGATGGCAACGACAAATCGCGGGAGCGGCACGTAACGACATCGAAATCGAAATATCGGGGATCGGATCGAGCCGCGGGATAGCGGCCCGTCGTGCCGGACACGCTGCGTCGTATCGGCGGCACGCACGGGCATCGTACGCTCGATCCGTCAAACAGCAAGCTTGCTTGCAAGATGTCGTGCCGGGGGACCCGCCGCGCGTGGCGACATGCGCTGCACGTGGCGGGTCGGCGCGCCCGGCACATGTCGGGGGGACGCCCGTGAAAATGACAATGAACCAATGGGCAGCGCTGGCGATGGTAGTCACGGCCGGCGCGCACGCACAGGAAATCTACCTGCAGGGCGGCACGCAGGGCGTCGGCATCGGCGCGGCCGTCAGCTTCAATTCGGTGCTGGGCGCGCACGCGGATTTCAACGCGATCAATCTGACGCATGACTTCACGGTGGCCGGCAACCGCTACCAGGACGACATCAAGTTGCGGCAAGGCGGCCTGTATGCGGACATCTTTCCGTGGCGCGGCAGCGGCTTTCGCGCGACGATCGGATTGCGCTTCAACGACGACGATATCCGCGGCGTGTCGGTGCCCACCGACGGGACCTACGTGTTCGCCGGCAAGCGTTATCCGGCGCTCCCCGGGATGTACGCGGTCGCGGAGGCACGCTATCCGACCGTGATGCCGTATGTCGGGATCGGCTACGGGCACCGGCCGGCGTCGAAGGGCCTCGGTTTCGTCGCCGACCTGGGCGTCGCGTACGGCATCCCGCGCTGCTCGTACACGCTGTCGCCGCAACTCGCCGCGGCGGCCGGACCGCAGAAGAGCCAGATTCTGACCGCCAGCGGCCTCGACGAACTGAACCGGGTGATGTCGCGGTATCGGTGGTACCCGGTGCTGCAGATCGGGATCTCGTACCGGTTCTGAGCGGGACGCGCGTTATGGCACGGCCGCGCTCCGGCCGTTCGACGCTTTCGTGCCGTGGCCGTATCCGCAGACCTTCCCGTTGCCCGTTGCTCGACTGCCGGAACGTCCGGCCGAACCGGCTCGAATCGATTGTCCTGGCACTCACCTGGACCGTGCCGGCCCAGGCGTTCGTCGCAGTCGTTACCGGCACGATGTCGCCGATCGCGTCCGTGATTCTGGTCGCGGTGCTGGTGATGGTCGTGCGGCGCGCGTCGGACATCCCCCACCGGCGCAGACTATCCGTCGGTGAATGGCCATTCGGCCGTCTTTTTTCGTCGCCGCGGCTGGATTACCTTGGTCAAAAGCAGTTCGACGCGTCGGGCCGACGGCGGAACGTGGGTGGCTTCATGCCGTCTGCTGCCGCTGGCCAACGCCGACCACCGGCTCCCGTCCGATCACGACGATGATAGCAATGCTTGCAAATCACCGCGTTGGCGCTATCATTGATAGCAATCTGGATGGAGGGACTCATGGCAAATCTTCTGGTGCGTAACGTGGATGACAGTATCGTTCAGAGCCTTCGAGAGCAGGCTGCGGCGAACGGCAGGAGTGCCGAGGCCGAACATCGGGCCATTCTGGCCGATGCGCTCGGCCGGCCGAAGCGAAGGACATTCGCGCAAGTGCTGATGAGCATGCCGGACGTCGGCGAAGACGCGGATTTCCAACGTGTTCAGGATTCCGGCGAGGTCAGGCGTGTTTTTGATTGATACGAACGTCATCAGCGAGATCAGGAAGGGCAAGCGAACCAACCGCGGCGTGCGCGCGTTCTTCAGGCAGGCCGAGGCCGACGCGAGCCCGCTTTACCTGTCGATCGTCACGGTGGCCGAACTTCGGCGCGGCGTCGATCTGATCCGCCATCGCGGCGATCATCCGCAGGCGTCGGCGCTCGAGGCATGGATGGCGACGATTCTGTCCGGCTATGCGTCGAACATCCTACCGGTCGATCTCGAGACCAGCCAGATGTGGGGCCATTTGCGTGTGCCCGACCCGGCCCACGCACTCGACAAGCTGATCGCGGCTACCGCGCTGATCAACGATCTCACGGTCGTCACGCGCAATGTCGACTATTTCGCCCGCACCGGCGTCCGGCTGCTGAACCCGTTCGAGTGAGCCGGGTTGCCGCGTCGCGGCAATCCGCCATCGCTTCCCGCCTTCTTCCCTTGCGCGTTCTCCGTCGCGCATCGCCCGCTTGCAACCCGTATCGCCGGGCTTTAGCGCGCGTCCGATTCCCGGTCCTCTCCCGGCCGGCGTCGTCCTGAAAGACCCGCCCGCTCTCGTCCCAACAGACGATGTGACGCCATCCCCGACCGGCCAGAATCCTTTCACGAACAACGGATTCTGAACCTGGAGGAGGCCGACATGATCGATGTCCGTGCGCTCGGCTACGTCGTCGTCGAGGCGACCCGCGTCGATGCGTGGCGCCGCTACGCGGAAGACGTGCTGGGCATGCAGGTGCTCGACGCGCCCGACGGCGCGCTGTACCTGAAGATGGACGAGCGCGATTTCCGCTACGTGATCGTCCCCGGCGCGACCGACCGCTATTTCGCGTCGGGCTGGGAATTGCCCGACGGCGCCGCGTTCGACGCCGCGCTGACGGCACTGCGGCAGGCGGGTGTCGAGGCCGTGCGCGCCACGCGCGACGAAGCCGCGCTGCGCCGCGTGCAGGCGATGGCGTGGTGCACCGACCCGTCCGGCAACCGCCACGAGTTGTACTGGGGCGCGCGCTGCGACTTCCGCCGTTTCGTGTCGCCGCTGGGCGTCGCGCGCTTCGTCACCGGCGACATGGGGCTCGGCCACGCGGTGCTGCCCGCGCCGCAGTTCGACGCGACCGACGCGTTCGTGCGCGGCGTGCTCGGCTTCGAGCTGTCCGACATCTACCGCGTGAAGTTCACGCCGGACCCCGCCGAACCCGAGAAGCGCATTCACTTCATGCACTGCCGCAACGCGCGCCATCACAGCCTCGCGCTGTTCGAGATGGCGGTGCCGTCGGGCTGTGTGCACGTGATGGCCGAAGTCGACTCGATGGACGAAGTCGGCCGCGCGCTCGATCGGGTCGCCGCGCACGACGTGAAGATGTCGGCGACGCTCGGCCGCCACTGCAACGACCAGATGATCTCGTTCTACATGAAGACCCCCGGCGGCTTCGATCTCGAATACGGCTTCGGCGGCCTCACGGTCGACTGGTCGAAGCATGCGGTGTTCGAGGCCACGAAGGTGAGCCAGTGGGGCCACGATTTCAGCATCGGATACCGGTAAGCCAGCACGATGACGATGAAACCTCTCGACAAGACGATGTCCGCGCGCGACGTGGTCGCGCAACTCGCCGACGGCATGACGATCGGCATCGGCGGATGGGGGCCGCGGCGCAAGCCGATGGCACTGGTGCGCGAGATCGCGCGCTCGAACCTGAAGGACCTGACGATCGTCGCGTACGGCGGCGCCGACATCGGCCTGCTGTGCGCGGCCGGCAAGGTGCGCAAGGCGGTGTTCGGCTTCGTGTCGCTCGACGTGATTCCGCTCGAGCCGCATTTCCGCCGGGCCCGCGAACAGGGCCGCGTCGACGTGCTGGAACTCGACGAAGGGATGCTGCAGCTCGGCCTGCGCGCGGCCGCCGCGCGCCTGCCGTTCCTGCCGACGCGCGCCGGGCTCGGCACCGCGCTGCTCGATCACGCGCCGCAGCTGCGCACGGTGCAATCGCCGTACGACGACGGCGAAACGCTGCTCGCGATGCCGGCGATCGAACTCGACGTCGCGCTGCTGCACGTGAACGCGGCCGACCGGATGGGCAACACGCGCATCGACGGTCCCGATCCGTTCTTCGATGCGTGGATGGCGCGCGCCGCGCGGCGCTGCTACGTGTCGGCGGAAACGGTCGACGTGTCGCTCGCGAGCGACGACCTCGACGCCGCGCGCCGCAATCCGTTCGAGCGCTCGCTCGTCACCGGCGTCGTGCATGCGCCGGGCGGCGCGCACCCGACGTCGTGCGGGCCGGACTACGGCTGGGACCTGCCGCACCTGCGCGCGTACTGCGCCAGCGCGGAAGACGACGCGAAAACGGCGGCTTACCTGCGCGACGTGGTCGGCCAGGACGAGCGCCAGTATCTCGAAGGCGTCGGCGGGCTGTCGCACGTGACGACGCTGCCGTTGCCGATTCTGTAAAGGAGCGCCTGTGAGCGAATCTCTCGACCATTCCCTCGCGGAACTGATGATCGTCGCGTCCGCGCGACTCTGGCGCGACGACGGCGAAGTGCTGGCGACCGGCATCGGCACGGGCCCGCGGCTCGCGGCCGGCCTCGCGCGGCTCGCGTACAACAGCGGGCTGATGCTGACCGACGGCGAAGCGTATCTCGTCGAGGCGCCGATCCCTCTCGGGCCGCGTCCCGACGGCTATCGCGTGCAGGCGAGCGGCTGGATGACCTACGAGCGCGTGTTCGACTGCCTGTGGCACGGCCGCCGTCATGCGCTGGTGATGCCGACGCAGATCGACCGCTTCGGCCAGGCGAACATCTCGTGGCTCGGCGACGACTACACGCGTCCGAAGACGCAGCTGCTCGGCGCGCGCGGCTTCCCCGGCAACTCGACGAACCACGCGAACTCGTTTTTCGTGAGCGGCCACGGCAAGCGCACGTTCGTCGCAGGCGAAGTCGACATGGTGTGCACGGTCGGCTACAACCCGGCGCGCCGGCTGCCCGGCATGAAGACCTTCGTCGACCTGCGCAGCATCGTCACCGACCTGTGCGTGATGGATTTCGGCGGGCCCGACCACGCGATCCGCGTGCGTTCGCTGCATCCGGGCGTGAGCTTCGACGAAGTGCAGGACGCGACCGGCTTCCCGCTGATCGCGGCGCCCGACCTCGGCACGACGGCCGCGCCGAATGCGGAAGACCTGCGCATCGTGCGTGCGCTCGACCCTCACAACCTGCGCGCGACGATCGTGCGCAACAATCCGGCGCCGCGCCGCGGATGAGGTCCGACATGGAAGCGACCCAGATGACGTTCGGCGACGGTGTCGTCGACTACGCGGTCGAGGACGGCATCGCGACGATCACGATGAACCGTCCCGAGTATCACAACGCGCAGAACTCGAAGATGACGTATGCGCTCGACGCGGCGTTCCGGCGCGCGGCGCACGACGACGCGGTGAAGGCGATCGTGCTCGCGGGCGCCGGCAAGCATTTCTCGGCGGGCCACGACATCGGCACGCCGGGCCGCGACATCCACGAGTCGTTCGACCGCGCGTCGCTGTGGTACGACCACGTCGACAAGGAAGGCGGCGAATTCCTCTATGCGCGCGAACAGGAGGTGTACCTCGGGATGTGCCGGCGCTGGCGCGACCTGCCGAAGCCGACCATCGCGATGGTGCAGGGCGCGTGCATCGCGGGCGGGCTGATGCTCGCATGGGTGTGCGACCTGATCGTCGCGTCGGAGGATGCGTTCTTCGCGGATCCGGTCGTGCGGATGGGGATTCCGGGCGTCGAGTATTTCGCGCATGCGTACGAGCTGAACCCGCGCATCGCGAAGGAGTTCCTGTTCCTCGGCGAGCGGATGCCGGCCGAGCGCGCGTATCAGATGGGCATGGTCAATCGCGTGGTGCCGCGCGAGCGGCTGCGCGATGCAACCTACGCGATCGCCGCGAAGATCGCGACGATGCCGCGCCTCGGCCTCACGCTGACCAAGCAGGCGCTGAACCACGTCGAGGAACTCCAGGGCAAGCGCGCGGCGATGGATGCGGCATTCGCATGGCATCACTTCGCGCATGCGCACAACGAGCTCGTCAGTGGCGACCGCCTCGGCGGCTACGACGCCCGCAAGATGGCCAGCTCGCAGCGCAAGCCGGAACCGGCGGACGACGAAGCGCAGGCCGATGCGGCACCGGCCGCCGTCAACGGAGCCGCCGCATGAGCACGACGTTGCATACGCCGCTGTGCGACCTGCTCGGCTGCCGCTACCCGATCGTGCAGACCGCGATGGGCTGGGTGGCCGACGCGCGGCTTGTCGCGGCGACCGCCAACGCGGGCGGCTTCGGCTTCCTCGCCGGCGCGACGCTCGAACCCGGGCAGGTCGAGGCCGAGATCCTGAAGGTGAAGTCGCTGACCGACAAGCCGTTCGGCATCAATTTCCACATGTTCCAGAAGAACGCCGCACAGGTGGTCGATCTCGCGATCAAGCACCAGCTGCGTGCGGTCAGTTACGGCCGCGGGCCGGACGCGAAGACGATTCGCCGCTTCAAGGACGCCGGCATCGTCTGCATGCCGACCGTCGGCGCGCCGAAGCACGCGTCGAAGGCGGTCGAGCTCGGCGCGGACATCGTGACGGTGCAGGGCGCGGAAGGCGGCGGCCACACGGGCTCGGTGCCGACCACGCTGCTGCTGCCGAAGGTGCTCGACGCGGTGCGGGTGCCGGTCGTCGCGGCCGGCGGATTCTTCGACGGCCGCGGGCTGGCGGCCGCGCTCGCGTATGGCGCAGCCGGCATCGCGATGGGCACGCGTTTCCTGATGAGCGCCGAATCGCCGGTGCCGCGCGAAACGCTCGACCGCTACGTCGCGGTCGGCGACCCGGCGCGGATCCGCGTGTCGGACGCGCTCGACGGGCTGCCGCAACGGATGATCGACAACCCGTATCTGCTGAAGCTCGAACGCTTCGGCTCGCTGCGCCGCACGTGGTTCGCGCTGAAGACGGCCGAAGCGTGGCGGCGCCAGAACGGGCTGAGCACGGGCGACATGCTCCGCCTCGCGATCAAGGCGCTGCGCTCGCACGACTACACGGCGAGCCAGACGCTGATGGCCGCGAACGCGCCGTTCCTGATCCAGCGCGCGATCGTCGAGGGGCGGCCGGACGAAGGCGTGCTGCCTAGCGGCCAGGCGGCCGCGATGATCGGCGCGATCGAATCGTGCGATGCGCTGATCGCGCGGATCGTCGCGGAAGCCGGCGAGCGGCTCGACGCGCTGGCCGCATTGCGCGGCGCGACCGCGGCACAGGCTGCGTAAAAAACATCACAGGGAGGCTTTGGAGATGACTGCATCCAATCAACCGGGCGGCGCGACGCCGTTCCGGATCGAGCGCGCCGACGGCATCGCCGAACTGGTGATCGCCCATCCGCCCGTGAACGCGCTCGATGCGCAGGGCTGGCATGCGCTCGCGCGCGCGCTCGACGCGCTCGGCGAGGACGACGACGTGCGCGTGATCGTCGTGCGCGGCGAAGGCCGCGGCTTCTGCGCGGGCGTCGACATCAAGGAACTCGCCGCGCATCCGGAGCGGATCGTGTCGGTCAACGCCGGCAACTACGAGACGTTCCGCGCGGTGCACCGCAACCCGAAGCCGGTGATCGCGGCCGTGCACGGTTTCGTGCTCGGCGGCGGGATCGGCATCTGCGGCGCGGCGGACATCGTCGTCGCGGCCGACTGCGCGCGCTTCGGCGTGCCGGAGATCGACCGTGGCGCGATGGGCGGCGGCGCGCATCTGCAACGACTGTTCGGCGTGCAGAAGGTGCGCGCGATGTACTTCACCGGTGACATGATCGACGCAGCCGAAGCGTATCGGCTCGGCGCGCTCGAGCAGGTGGTGACGCGCGATGCGTTGCGCGACGCGGCGCTCGCGATTGCGCGCAAGATCGCGGAGAAAAGCCCGGCGATGGTGCGGCTCGCGAAGGAGGCGCTGAACGGCGTCGAGGACGGCGATCTCGAGGACAAATACCGCTGGGAGCAGGGCTTCACGCTGCAGGCGTACATGACGAACGACTCGACGGAGGCGCGCGCCGCATTCGTCGAGAAGCGCGACGCGCGGTTCGACGCGCAGGCAGGCGTCGAGGAGGCACGCGCATGAACCTGACCTATACGCCGCAACAGCAGGCGTTCCGCGCGGAAATCCGCGCATGGCTCGCCGCGCACGTGCCGCGCGAGCGGCTGCCGAGCTTCGATACCGAGGAAGGCTTCGCCGCGCACCGCGAATGGGAGCGCACGCTGCACTCGGGCCGCTGGAGCATGGTCACGTGGCCGCGCGAACTCGGCGGGCGCGGCTGCGACCTGATCGAGTGGCTGATTTTCGAGGAAGAGTACTGGCGCGCCGACGCACCGATGCGCGTGAACCAGAACGGCATCTTCCTGCTCGGCCCGACGCTGATGGATTTCGGCACGGACGCGCAGAAGGCGCGCTTCCTGCCCGCGATGGCGGCCGGCGAGCACGTGTGGGCGCAGGGCTGGTCGGAGCCGAACGCGGGTTCGGACATGGCCGCGATCCGCACGACGGCGATCCGCATCGGCGACGAATACGTGCTCAACGGCCAGAAGATCTGGTCGACCCGCGCGGTGTGGGCCGACTGGCTGTTCGGGCTGTTCCGCAGCGATCCCGAATCGTCGCGTCACCACGGGCTCACGTTCCTGATGGTGCCGCTGTCCGCGCCGGGCATCACGGTGCGTCCGATCCGCCAGCTCAACGGGCAGACGGGCTTCGCGGAAATCTTCTTCGACGACGTGCGCGTGCCGGTCGAGAACCGCCTCGCGGCCGAAGGCGCGGGCTGGCAGGTCGCGATGGCGACGGCCGGCTTCGAGCGCGGGCTGATGCTGCGTTCGCCCGCGCGGTTCCAGCGCACCGCGCAGGCGTTGCGCGACCTGTATCTCGCGCACCGCGACAGCGCGGATCGCGACCCGACGCTGCGCGAACGCGTGGTGTCCGCGTGGATGGACGCGCAGGCGTACGCGCTGTCGACCTATGCGACCGCAAGCCGGCTGCTGAAGGGCGGCCATATCGGCGCGGAATCGAGCACCAACAAGGTGTTCTGGTCGGAGCTGGACCTGCGGATGCACCAGACCGCGCTCGACATTCTCGGCGCGCACGGCGAGGTCGTCCCGCAGACGGCCGCGCAGCACGCGACGCTCGGCCACTGGCTCGACGGCTTCCTGTTCGCGCAGGCCGGCCCGATCTACGCGGGCACCAACGAGATCCAGCGCAACATCGTCGCCGAACGGATGCTCGGCATGCCGCGCGCGTGAGCGCGCCGGCGATTCCCTCACTGAACGGACATCGTATGGATTTCGTATTCGATGAAGACCAGGAAGCGCTCGCGGACAGCGTGAAGCGCCTGCTGATGACCGAGATGACCCCGGAGCTGATCCGCGAGCTGTGGGCCACGCCGACCGGCCGCTCCGACGCGCTGTGGTCGCTGTTCGCGTCGCAGGGGCTGACCGCCGTGTCGGTGCCCGAAGCGCACGGCGGCCTCGGCCTGACCGAAGCGGAATGGGCGCTGCTCGCGCAGACCTACGGCTATTTCGGCAGCCCGGAGCCGCTGCTCGACACGGCGCTGGTATCGGCCGGCGTGCTCGCGCGGCTGCCCGCCAGCGGCTGGCGCGACGTGCTGCTGCGCGACATCGCCGAAGGGCGCGCGCGTGTCGCGTTCGTGCATCCGGTGAACCCGTATGCGGCCGACGTGCACGTCGCGCAGGCGCTGCTCTGCGAGCACCGCGGCGAGCTGCACCGCGTCGATCCCGCGCAGTGCGCGTGGCGCGCGGTCGACAGCGTCGACCCGTCGCGGCGCCTGTTCACGCTCGACTGGGAACCGTCGGCGGCCACGCGCATCGCGGGCGCCGACGAAGCCGCGCCGCTGCTCGATCGCGCGCTCGATCACGGCGCGTTCGCGGTGGCCGCGCAGTTGCTCGGCCTCACGCAGCGCGTGCTCGACGTCGCGATCGACTACAGCGCGCAGCGCAAGCAGTTCGGCAAGGCGATCGGTTCGTACCAGGCGCTCAAGCACCTGCTCGCCGACGTCGCGATCCGCTACGAGTTCGCGCGGCCGGTGGTCGCGCGCGCGGCTCAAGCGATCGCCGACGATCACCCGCAGCGCGCGGTGCTGGTGTCGCACGCGAAGCTCGCGGCGAGCGCCGCCGCGCAGCTGGCCGCGCGCCACACGATGCAGGTTCACGGTGCGATCGGCTACACGTGGGAGCTCGACCTGCAGATCTTCATGAAGCGGATCTGGGCGCTCTCCGGCAGCTGGGGCGACACCGCGTTCCACAAGGCCCGCGTGGCCGACGCGATCCTCGGCGACGCATTGCCGATCGGCCCCGCGCAGACCTTCGACTTCGAGGAAACCAATCAATGAAACAAGCCTATATCGTCGACGCGCTGCGCACGCCGACCGGCCGCCGCAAGGGCGGGCTCGCGCACGTGCACGCGGCGGACCTCGGCGGCTTCGTGCTGAAGACGCTCGTCGAACGCAACGCGATTCCGGCCGACGAATACGACGACGTGGTGTTCGGCTGCGTCGACACGATCGGCCCGCTCGCGGGCAACATCGCGCGCACCTGCTGGCTCGCGGCCGGGTTGCCGCTGCAGGTGCCGGGCGTGACGGTCGACCGCCAGTGCGGCTCGTCGCAGCAGGCCGTGCACTTCGCCGCGCAGGCCGTGATGAGCGGTGTGCAGGACGTGGTGGTTGCGGGCGGCGTGCAGACGATGACGCAGATCCCGATCTCGTCCGCGATGACGAGCGCGGTGTCGCTGGGTTTCAACGACCCGTTCTCGGGCAGCACCGGCTGGCGCGCGCGTTTCGGCGACGCGCCGGTATCGCAGTTCGTCGCCGCGCAACGGATCGCCGATCACTGGAACCTGTCGCGCGACGCGATGGAACGCTATGCGCTGGAGAGCCATCGCCGTGCGGTGGCGGCGATCGAGGCCGGCCATTTCAAGCGGGAAATCGTGCCGCTCGAAGGCGTGCAACACGATGAAACGCCGCGCCCCGACACGTCGCTCGACAAGATGGCGACGCTCGAACCGCTGATGCCGGGCGGCTCGCTGACGGCCGCGGTCGCGAGCCAGACCTGCGATGCGGCCGCGGCGCTCTTGATCGTGTCGGAAGATGCCTTGAAGCGCTACGGCCTCACACCGCGCGCGCGCATTCATCACTTGAGCGTGCTCGGCGACGATCCGCTGTGGATGCTCACCGCGCCGATCCCGGCGACCAAGGCCGCGCTGAAGAAGAGCGGGCTCGACTCGGCGCAGATCGACGTCGTCGAGATGAACGAGGCGTTCGCGTCGGTCGCGCAGGCCTGGCTTGCCGACACGCGCTTCCCGCACGAAAAGACCAACCCGAACGGCGGCGGCATCGCGCTCGGCCATCCGCTCGGCGCGACCGGCGCGCGGCTGATGACGACGCTGCTGCACGAACTGGAACGCACCGGCGGACGTTACGGGATGCAGACGATGTGTGAAGGCGGTGGTCTCGCGAACGTCACGATCATCGAGCGCCTGTGAGCGCGTCACTTTCACGATTTCTCGATCCAGGAGGCATCAGCATGGGAATCTGTAACGGACGCACCGTCATCATCACCGGCGCCGGCGGCGGGCTCGGGCGCGAATACGCGCTCGCGTTCGCGGCCGAGGGCGCGGCGGTCGTCGTCAACGACATCCGGCACGAGGCAGCGCAGGCCGTGTGCGACGAGATCGCACGACGCGGCGGCCGCGCGCTCGCGAATTCGGACGACATCACCAGGATCGACACCGCGCAGCGGATCGTCGACGCCGCACGTGAAGCATTCGGCGACGTGCACGTGCTGGTCAACAACGCAGGCATCTGCCGCGACAAGATGTTCACCAGCATGACCGAAACCGACTGGGACGACGTGATGCGCGTACACCTGCGCGGCCACTTCTGCCTGTCGAGCGTGCTGGCGCGTGTATGGCGCGACGCCGCGAAGGCCGGCCATCCGGTCGACGCGCGCATCGTCAACACGAGCTCCGGCGCCGGGTTGCAAGGCTCGATCGGCCAGTCGAACTACGGCGCGGCGAAGGCCGGCATCGCGGCGCTCACGCTGATGCAGGCGGTCGAACTGCAGCGCTACGGCGTGCGCGTGAACGCGCTCGCGCCGGCCGCGCGCACGTCGATGACCGAAGGCGTGTTCGCCGACATGATGAAGAAGCCCGAGGACGGCGGCTTCGACTATTTCGATCCGGCCAACGTCGCGCCGCTCGTCGTGTGGCTCGGCAGCGCGCTGTCGGCCGACGTGACGGGCCAGGTGTTCGAGGTCGCGGGCGGGATGATCGCGGTGGCCGAAGGCTGGCGCACCGGCCCGAGCGTCGACCGCGGCGCGCGCTGGGCGCCGGCCGAGGTCGGCCCGGCGGTCGCGCGACTGCTGGCCGATGCGCGGCCCGCGCAGCGCGTGTACGGGAGCTGACGATGGATCTGGCGCTCACCGACGAACAGGCGATGATCCGCGACGCGGCAGCCGACGTGCTCGCCGAGCGCAGCGCGTCGGCCGACGTGCGTCGCGCGATCGAGCAAGCGGCCGGCCGCGACGACGCGCTGTGGGCCGCGCTCGCGGGCGAACTCGGCTGGAACGCGCTGGCGCTGCCGGAGGCGGCGGGCGGGATGGGGCTCGGCGCGGTCGAACAGACGCTGTTGATGGAGCAGCTTGGGCGGCGCGTCGCGTGCGTGCCGTATTTTTCGACCGCGTGCGTGGCGGGCACCGCGCTGGCCGGCTGCGATACGCCGGGCGCGACCGGCTGGCTCGCGAAGCTGGCCGAAGGCGCGTGCAGCGCGACGCTGGCATTGCCGCTCGAGCTTCCGGCCGGCGCGGGTCAACTGCCGGTCGTCGCGGAAGAAGCGGCGGGCGGTTACGCGCTGTCCGGAACGATCGAGCAGGTGATCGACGGTGCGCGCGCCGACCTGCTGATGATCCCGGCACGGATCGCGAACGAAGGGCAGGCGATCGGGGTGTTCGCGATCGACGTCGCGACGGTGTCGGGCCTGAGCGTCACGCCGCTCGACACGCTCGACGCGACGCGGCCGATCGCGCGCGTCGTGCTCGACGAGGCCCGCGTGAGCCGCGACGCGTTGTTCGCGAGCGGCGGCGCTGCCGCGAAGTTGCTCGAACGCACCGCATGGTTCGCAGCGCTCGCGCTGGCCGCCGAACAACTCGGTGGCGCACAGCAATGCCTCGATCTCACGCTCGACTACACCGGCCAGCGCGTGCAGTTCGGCCGCGCGATCGCATCGTTCCAGGCGGTCAAGCACCGCTGCGCGCAGATGATGGTGCTGATCGAATCCGCGCGCTCGGCCGTGCTCGGCGCCGCCCACGCGTGGGACGCGGAAGCCGGCAGCGGCACGCCCGGCGCTGCGCTGCGCGCCGACGTCGCGGCCGCAAAAGCCGCCGCCAACGATGCGTATGCGTTCTGCGCACAGGAGGCGATCCAGCTGCACGGCGGCGTCGGCTTCACGTGGGAATACGACCCGCATCTCTATTTCAAGCGCGCGCAGGCGTCGGGCGCGCAGTTCGGCAGCACGCCGCAACTGCTCGAATGGATCGCCAGCCAGGCGATCGACGGCGGCGCGTCGCGGCACGACGCGGTGCTCGCGTCGTCGCCGTCGGCTTCGATCGCCACGCGTTCGTCCGCCGCGCGCACCGGAGCCCTCCAATGAACAGCGAATCGCGCGAACAGCAATTGCGGCACGAAGTCGCCGACTGGGTGCAGTCGCACCTGACCGGCGAATTCGCGTGCCTGAAGTACCGCGGCGGCCCCGGCGACGAGGAAGCGTTTCCCGAACTGCGCAAGGCGTGGGAACGGGAACTCGCGCAGGGCGGCTGGACCGGCCTCGGCTGGCCGACCGACACGGGCGGCCGCGGCTTTTCGGTCGCCGAGCAGGTGATCTTCCACGAGGAATACGCGCGCGCCGGCGGCCCCGGGCGGATGGGGCACATCGGCGAAGGGCTGCTCGGCCCGACGCTCGTCGCGTGCGGCACCGACGACCAGCGCGCGCGCTTCCTGCCCGGAATTCTCGCCGGCACGCAGTTCTGGTGCCAGGGTTACTCGGAGCCGGGCGCGGGTTCGGACCTCGCGAACGTGCGCACGCGCGCCGAGCAGGACGCCGACGGTACCTGGCGCGTGCACGGCCAGAAGGTGTGGACGTCGCTCGCGCACGACTCCGACTGGATCTTCGTGCTCGCGCGCACCGATCCGGCGTCGAAGGGCAACAAGGGGCTGTCGTTCCTGCTGATGCCGCTCGACCAGCCGGGCATCGAGATTCGCCCGATCAAACAGCTCAACGGCGGCGCCGAATTCAACGAAGTGTTCTTCGACGGTGCGCGCGCGGAAGCTCGCGATCTCGTCGGCGCGCCGGGCGACGGCTGGCGGGTCGCGATGACGCTGCTCGGCTTCGAGCGCGGCATGTCGACGCTCGGCCAGCAGATGCAGTTCGTCCGCGAACTCGACTGGGTGATCGACGCCGCGCGCGAATCGGGCGCCGATCGCGACCCGGTGCTGCGCCAGCGGATCGGCCGCGCGTGGGCCGGCCTGCGCGTGATGCGCTACAACGCGCTGCGGATGCTGTCGGGCGCGGACGACGCGAACGGCGCCACCGCGCCGCTGCGCCGCGAGGCGTTGATCTACAAGTATTTCTGGTCGAACTGGCACCGCGACCTCGGCCAGCTCGCGATGGATGCGCTTGGGTCCCGCGCGAACGTGATCGACCCGGCCGACGAGAAGCTCACCCATCTGCAGCGCGTGTTCCTGTTCTCCCGTGCGGACACGATCTACGCCGGCACCAACGAAATCCAGCTGAACATCATGGCCGAGCGCGGGCTCGGCATGCCCAGGGAACCGCGAGGAAACGCATGACCGAACCCCAGATTCAGAAAGCGCCGGCGTACGTGCCGGGCCACCAGCTGCTCGCCGGCAAATCGGTGCTGATCACGGCCGCCGCCGGCGCCGGCATCGGCTTCGCGGCGGCGCGCCGCTGCGCGGAGGAAGGCTGTCGCGCGCTGTTCATCTCCGACATCCACGAGAAACGCCTCGAACAGGCCATGGAGACGCTGCGCGCCGAAACGGGGCTGCAGCAGATCTACGGCCGCCTGTGCAACGTCGCGGTCGAGGACGACGTGCAGGCGCTCGTCGCGGAAGCCCAGGACAAGCTCGACGGCGTCGACGTACTGATCAACAACGCCGGGCTCGGCGGAGCGAAACGCATCGTCGAAATGGACGATGCCGAATGGTCGCGGGTGATCGACATTAGCCTGACCGGGACGTTCCGGATGACGCGCGCGATGCTGCCGCACATGCAGGCCCGCGGCCGCGGCGCGATCGTCAACAACGCATCGGTGCTCGGCTGGCGTGCGCAGGCGGAACAGGCGCACTACGCGGCGGCGAAGGCGGGCGTGATGGCGCTCACGCGCTGCGCGGCGCTCGAGGCGTCGCCTTACGGGGTGCGCATCAACGCGGTCGCGCCGAGCATCGCGATGCACGATTTTCTGAAGAAGTCGGCCCCGGCCGACCTGCTGAATCAACTGGCGTCGCGCGAAGCCTTCGGGCGCGCCGCCGAAGTCTGGGAGGTCGCGAACGTGATGGTGTTCCTTGCAAGCGATTACGCGTCGTACATGACGGGCGAAGTGCTGTCGGTCAGCAGCCAGCACGCATGATGAGCGCGACCCTCGACTCCGTGCGCGCGACGCCCCGCGTGTTCGCGCATCCCGGCGAACTCGCGGCGGCCGTCGGCGACACGCTCGGCGCGAGCGCGTGGCTCGCGATCGACCAGATCCGCATCGACGGCTTCGCCGACGCGACGGGCGACCACCAGTGGGTACACGTCGACCCGGTGCGCGCGAAGGACGGCCCGTTCGGCGCGTGCATCGCGCACGGCTACCTGACGCTGTCGCTCGTCAATTATTTCCTGCCGCAGATCGTGCGCATCGACGGCGCGCAGCTCGGCGTCAACTACGGCTGCGACAAGATCCGCTTCCCGGCGCCGGTGAAGGTCGGCGCGCGCGTGCGCGGCGTCGGCGAGCTGCTGCGCGTCGAGGCGCTCGACGGCGGCGTGCAGGCGTGGGTTCGCGTGACCGTCGAGATCGAAGGCGAGGCCAGGCCCGGCTGCGTCGCCGACACGATCAGCCGCTACTACTTCTAGTTTCGATTCAGAGAGCCAGCTCATGGAAGACGCAGTCATCGTTTCCGTCGCACGCACGCCGATCGGCAAGGCGTTTCGCGGCATGTTCAACGACACCGAGGCGCCCGCGCTGGGCGGCCACGTCGTGCGCGCGGCGCTCGAACGCGCGGGCGTTGCGCCGGCCGACGTCGACGACGTGCTGATCGGCTGCGCCGCGCAGCAGGGCACGCAGGGCTACAACATCGGCCGTCTGTCGGCCGCGGCGGCCGGCTTGCCGGCGTCGGTGCCCGGGATGTCGATCGACCGCATGTGCTCGTCGGGCCTGATGTCGATCGCGAGCGCCGCGCGCAGCATCGGCGCGGGCGACGCGCGGATCGTCGTCGCGGGCGGCGTCGAATCGATCTCGCTCACGCAGAACAAGCACAAGAACGGCTACCGCGCGCGTTCGCAGGCCGTGCTCGACCATCAGCCGGCCGCGTACATGGCGATGATGGAAACGGCCGAGATCGTGTCGCGCCGTTACGGCATCTCGCGTGCCGCGCAGGACGAATTCGCGCTGCAGAGCCACCAGCGCACGGCCGACGCGCAGGCGGCCGGCCGCTTCGACGCGGAAATCGCGCCGCTCGACGTGCGGCGCGCGCTGTTCGACAAGGAAGGCAACCCGACCGGCCACGAAGCCGTCCACGCGGCGCGCGACGAGGGCGTGCGCGCCGACACGACGGCCGAACGGCTCGCGGGGCTCAAGCCGTCGTGGAGCGGCGGCAAGGTCGTCGAGCAGGGCGAGTTCGTGACGGCCGGCAACGCGTCGCAGCTGTCGGACGGCGCGGCGGCGGTCGTCGTGATGTCGCGGGCCGAGGCGGAGCGTCGCGGACTGACGCCGCTCGGCACGTTCCGCGGGCTGGCCGTGGCCGGCTGCGAGCCGGACGAGATGGGCATCGGCCCGGTGTTCGCGATTCCGAAGCTGCTGGAACGTTTCGGGATGACCGCGCGCGACGTCGGGCTGTGGGAGCTGAACGAGGCGTTCGCGTGCCAGGCGCTGTATTGCCGCGACACCCTCGGCATCCCCGACGAGCGGCTGAACGTCGACGGCGGCGCGATCGCGCTCGGCCACCCGTTCGGGATGTCGGGCACGCGGATGACGATGCACGCGCTGCTCGAAGGCGCGCGCCGCGGCGTGCGGCATGCGGTCGTGACGATGTGCATCGGCGGCGGGATGGGTGCCGCCGCGCTGTTCGAGGTCGGCGCGTAACGACGCTCGAGCAAGGCTCAACGGCAGCCGAGCCGGCAGCCCGGTTCGGCTGCCATCCATTCGGGACCATTCGAGGCCGCGGCAACGACCGACGGCCCGGAGACTTGCAGCGGCAGGGCGAGCGCGTCGGCGCGGGCCCGGGCCGCTCGCAGAGAAGGAGACAAACCGATGAAACGTACTTTGCCAGGACTCGCGATGTCGGCGCTCGTGCTCGGCGCCGCGCTGTTCGCGTTCTCGCCGCGCCCGCTGCCGGCGTTCCCGGTCACCGCGATCCATGCGGACCGCCTGCAGATCAACGGGCTCGCCCGCGCCGGCACGCGCATCGTCGCGGTCGGCGAGCGCGGCGTGATCCTGTTGAGCGACGATGCGGGCGGCCGCTGGCGGCCGGCGTCGGTCACGCCGGACCAGGGATCGACGCTCACGCAGGTGAGCTTCGTCACGCCGACGCTCGGCATCGCGGTCGGTCACGACGGCCGGATCCTGCGCAGCGACGACGCGGGCGTGCACTGGCGCGAAGCTCATGGCGACAACGCACATTCCGATCCGCTGCTGTCCGTGTGGGGAACCGCGAACGGCCCGCTGTTCGCGGCCGGCAGTTTCGGCCAGCTGCTGCGCTCGGACGATGCCGGGCTCACGTGGCAGCCGCTCAAGACACCGGCGGGCGACCGCCACCTGAACGCGATCGTCGGCGACGGCCACGGCGACCTGCTGATCGCCGGCGAGAGCGGCACGCTGCTGCGCTCGACCGACAACGGCGCGAGCTGGGACAAGGTGCCGTCGCCGTACCAAGGCTCGCTGTTCGGCGCGCTGATGCTCGCGAACGGCGACTGGGTCGCGTACGGCATGCGCGGCAACGTGCTGCGCAGCACCGATCGCGGCGCGACCTGGACGCACGTCGACAGCCACGTGCCGGTGTCGTATTTCGGCGCGACCCAGCTTGCCGACGGCGAACTCGTGCTGGTCGGGCAGGGCGGCGCGATCGTCGGGTCGCGCGACGGCGGCCTGACCTTCGACGTGCGCAAGCTCGGCGGCGTGCAGAGCCTCGCGGCCGTGCTCGACATGGGCCGCGGCGCGCTGCTGCTCGGGGGCGAGGCCGGCGTCGCGCCGCTCGCTGCGTCGCCGTCCTGATGCGCGGCGGCGGTCGCGTTGCCGCGCCGCCCGCATCGTCCGCATCGCCTGTTTCGTCCGTTCCGACACGAGAAATCCATGAACGACCTGTCACGCTCCACCGAAGCCGTTCCCGCGTCGCGCCTCGCCGCGTTCGTCGAGCGCTGCGCCGATACCATCATCCGGCAGCGCCGGCTGCTGATGTTGCTGTGCGTCGCGCTGACGGTCGCGCTCGGCCTGTCCGCGACGCGCCTGAAGCTCGATCCGGGCTTCAACAAGATGATCCCGATGCAGCACCCGTACATGCAGGTGTTCGAGCGCTACGCGGGCGCGTTCCCCGGCGCGAACACGATCCTCGTCAGCCTGCGCTGGAAGGGCGACGGCGACATCTACAACCAGACGTTCATGGACGCGCTGCGCCACGCGACCGACGACGTGTTCTTCATCCCCGGCGTGAACCGCTCGCGCGTGTTCTCGCTGTTTACGCCGAACGTCCACTACACCGAGGTGACGGAAGCCGGTTTTCGCGGCGACGTGGTCGTGCCCGGCCAGTTCTCGAGCGCGAACCCGGACGACCTCGCGAAGGTGCGCCGCAACGTCGCGCGCTCCGGGCAGATCGGCCGCCTGGTCGGCAACGACCTGAAGTCGGCGCTGATCCGCGCGGAGTTGCGCGAGACCGATCCGGCCACCGGCAAGCGGCTCGACTACAGCGCGGTCGCGCGCCAGCTCGAGGAAATCCGCGCGCGCTACGCGAAGCAGGGCATCGACGTGAACATCATCGGCTTCGCGAAGCTGGTGGGCGACGTCGAGGCCGGGATCGCCGGCGTGATGGCGTTCTTCGCGCTCGCGTTCCTCGTGACGGCCGCGCTGCTGTTCGCCTATACGCGCTCGCTGAAGACGACCGTGCTCGCGCTCGTCGTCGCGCTGCTGCCGGTCGTCTGGCTGCTCGGCGCGCTGCCGCTGCTCGGGCTCGGCATCGATCCGATGTCGATCCTCGTGCCGTTCCTGATCTTCTCGATCGGCGTGTCGCACGCGGTGCAGATGACCAATGCGTGGAAGCAGGCGCTGGTGCGCGGCGCATCGTCGGCGGAGGCCGCGCGCGACGCGTTCCGCAAGCTGTTCGTGCCGGGCACGGTCGCGCTGCTGACCAACGCGCTCGGCTTCATGGTGATCATGCGGATCAGGATCGACATCGTGCGCGAGCTCGGCATCACCGCGTGCCTCGGCGTGCTGCTGATGATCGTCACCAACAAGGTGTTCCTGCCGATCCTGCTGTCGTACACGCGCCTCGAACGCGGCACGCTCGCGCGGGCGCAGCGCACCGCGGCGGCCGGCGGAAGCCCGATGTGGTCGCGCTTCGCGCTGTTCGCGCGCCCGGCGCCCGCGCTCGGCGTGTTCGCCGTCGCGCTCGCGCTGCTCGCGTACGGCACGCTCGAGTCGCGCAGGCTCGAGATCGGCGACATCGGCACCGGCGCGCCGGAGCTGCGCGCGAACTCGCGCTACAACGTCGACAACGCGGCGATCACGCACCAGTACAACATCGGCGTCGACGTGCTGTCGGTGATCGTCGAGACGACCGGTTTCGACGACGCCTGCCTGCATTACCCGGTGATGAGCGCGATCGAGAAGTTCGAGATGAACATGCGCGGCGTGGCGGGCGTGCAGTCGGTGACGAGCGTCGCGTCGCAGGGCAAGGTGTTCATCGCCGCGTTCAACGAAGGCAATCCGCGCTGGGCCGCGTTGCCGCGTTCCAGCGATGGGCTCACGCAGGGTTCCAACGCGTTCGACCCCGACAACGGGATGAACACCGCGAACTGCAAGGCGATCCAGGTGCTGATCTACACGAAGAACCACGAAGGCACGACCATCGCGCACATCGTCGACGAGATCAAGCGCTACGCGGCCGAGAACCCGACGCCGAACGTCGCGTTCCGGCTCGCGGGCGGCAACGTCGGCGTGATGGCCGCGACCAACGAGGCGGTCGGCGACGCGGAGGTCGCGATGCTGCTGTCGATCTTCGGTGCGATCGCGCTGCTGTGCGCGGTCACGTTCCGCTCGTGGCGCGCGGTGCTGTGCATCATCGTGCCGCTCACGCTGGTGTCGATCCTGTGCAACGCGGTGATGGCGCGACTAGGCATCGGGCTGAAGGTCGCGACGCTGCCGGTGATCACGCTCGGTGTCGGCGTAGGCGTCGACTACGGGATCTACCTGTACGAACGCCTGCAGCACGACCTGCGCCACGGCGCGACGCTGCCCGACGCATTCGCCGACGCGATGCGCCAGCGCGGCACCGCGGCGCTGTTCACGGCCGTCACGATGTTCATCGGCGTCGGCACGTGGGCGTTCTCCGCGCTGAAGTTCCAGGTCGACATGGGCGTGCTGCTCGCGTTCATGTTCCTCGTGAACCTGTTCGGCGCGGTGTTCCTGCTCCCCGCGCTGGCCGCGTGGCTCGGCGTCGAGCGTGCCGAGCGCCGCGTGGCGCAACTGCCGCAGCCGTCCGCGTCGTCTGCGTCGTCTGCGCCGGCACCAGCGCGCGAACCGACGCGCGCGCTCGAACCCGGCAATCCGGCGCGCTGAACGACGCAACCCCCGAACCCCCATTACCCCGGTGCGCGGCGGGCCGCCGCGCGTCCCCCAAAGAGGAGTCAACCCACATGTCCGCACGCCCTTACAAGATCGAAGCCCAGCCGCTCGCGCAGCGCTATGCGCGCGGCTGGCACTGCCTCGGCCTCGCCCGCGACTACAAGGACGGCAAGCCGCACACGCTGAACATCTTCGGTCGCAAACTCGCCGCGTTCGCCGATTCGACCGGCAGGATCAACATCGTCGACGCGTACTGCCCGCACATGGGCGCCGACCTGAGCCTCGGCACGGTCGAAGGCGACAACCTCGTCTGCCCGTTCCACGGCTGGGCATGGAACGGCGCAGGGCAGTGCGCGTCGATTCCGTATTGCAAGCGGATTCCGCCGAAGGCGCGCATCGGCGCGTGGCCGACCTGCGAGGAAAACAACCTGCTGTTCGTGTGGAACGACCCGGAAGGCAATGCGCCGCCGCCGGAAGTCGCGATTCCGAGGCTCGACGTGTGCTTCTCCGACGAATGGTCGGACTGGGTCGTCGACAAGATGGTGATCAACGCGAACTGCCGCGAGCTGGTCGACAACATCTCGGACGTCGCGCACTTCGCGACCGTGCACCATGCGCCGATCGACTATTTCGCGAACCTGTTCGAGGATCACAAGGCGACGCAGCTGATGGTCGGCCGCAGCGAGAAGCTCGGCGGCGACAGCCTGACCGCGCTGTCGACGTATTTCGGGCCGGCCGTGCACATCACGCAGATGACGGGGCAGAGCGGCGGGCAGCCGATCCATTCGGTGCTGCTGAACTGCCACGTGCCGATCGACATGAACAGCTTCGAGCTGCGCTACGGCGTGATCGTGAAGAAGGTGGCCGGCCTGAGCGACGCGCAGAACCTGGAGATCGCGAACGCGTACGTGAAGGAAGCGCAGCGCGCGTTCTACGAGGACGTCGACATCTGGCACAGCAAGACGCGCATCGACAACCCGCTGCTGTGCGAAGGCGACGGGCCGCTGTACCAGATGCGCGACTGGTATTCGCAGTTCTATCTGGACGCGGCCGACGTGCGGCCGTCGAGCGTCGCGCGCAAGTCGTTCGAGATGAAGATCCGCGACGGCGAGACGCCGCCGGCGCTGCATCACGTGTTCGAACCGCAGTAACGCAATAGCGCAGTCACGGCGCGGCGTGGCGAGTGGCGGGAAAAATGGGGGGCGTATCGCTGCGCCTCCCGATTGCCGCAAACGCCCGCCGGACAAGGCGGCGCGTGCTGCCGCGCGCACGCGTCGCATCGAAAGGACTTGACGGATCGGCTTGCACCGCGTAGTGTCCGAGACCGAAGTCTTCAAGAAGCTCGATTGCTCATCATTGGCCGCACGACGTGCGGCAGTCGTTGGTCTCTCCCTCTTTGATTCTTTCTGTGCCCGTCACGGGCGCATGTTCATTTCATTCGTATTAAGGAAGTATTTGTGGATACCGGTACCGTCAAGTGGTTCAACGAAACCAAGGGCTTTGGTTTCATCTCCCCGGACAACGGCGGCGACGATCTGTTCGCCCATTTCTCTGAAATCCGCGGCACGGGTTTCAAGACCCTGGCCGAAGGCCAGAAGGTCAGCTACGAAGTGAAGCGCGGCCCGAAGGGTCTGCAAGCGTCGAACATCACGCCGCAGTAAGCCGTATCGGCACCGGTCGCCAAGCGGCGGCCGCTGCCGGACGGATCTCGCGCGGAGGCCGGCCCGAGCCGGCGTCCAGCGCGTTCCGACGCACACGACCGATGCATCGCGGCATTCACGATGCATCGGTCGTGTGCTTCCCTCATCCATCGCACGTCCGTACGACGTGCGATCCAACGCCCTCGCGACGCGTTCGCCGTGTCGCCAGCGGCCCATGCTGCAACCCGAGTAGACCGTCGCCATGCCGCACGCGGCGCGGTCCCGACTTTGCGCGGTGCTGATCGCATCGCCGCCACTGACCGCCCGACCGCCGCAACGCGCCGGGCTCCGATTGCAAGGCGGGCCCGTCGCCCGTCTGAACGAATTGATACCCGGCATCCTGCCGGCCGCCGTCCCGTTGCCGGGCACTGCGCTGGTCAGTTCGCCGCGGCCGCGGTCATTCACCTTGTCTGGAGGAATTGGTTTGGCAAAAGAAGAACTGCTGGAACTGGACGGAATCGTCGACGAAGTGCTGCCGGACAGCAAATACCGTGTCACGCTTGAAAACGGCGTCGTGGTCGGCGCGTATGCGTCGGGCCGCATGCGCAAGAACCACATCCGCATTCTCGCGGGTGACCGTGTGACGCTGGAACTGTCGGTGTACGACCTGACGAAGGGGCGCATCAACTTCCGCCACAAGGACGCGAATTCGCCGCGTCCGCCGCGCACCGGGCAACCGCGTCGCTAAGCAGTAGCGATCGGGCGGCGCAACGCCGTACCGATCGAAACCCGTCCGGCCCGGTCATGCGGCCGGGCACACCGGATGGACGGCGCAGGTCGCGCCGTTCGCCGGTCTGGTTCGCGGATTCGACATCGGCGAGCCATCTCCGACGAGCGCCGGCCCAAAGCGCGCGCTCCGCTCCCATCCAGTTGTACGCATCCACGTATCGCACCGCGCGTTTCAATATCGAAACATGCCGACGTGTCGGCACAGCGGCGTGCTCGGCCCGCTCGTGATGGTGACGCCACCACGTGGTCGCCGGGCGCGCGTGTTGGCGGCAATCAACATGGGCCGATGCATGAGAGACGCAGGCCTGTATCAACGCTGCAACACATCCATTCGCCCAACGGGCCCATTTCCGTATTTTTCGGTTTCAACACGCCTTGCGCACCCGACCCGCATTGGTGGCACGCCACTTGCAGCGGGGATGTGGCTGCGGGCGCGTGATTTCATGGAAACCGCCGTGGGCGACCGTAACGTGGCGCACGGCGTCTTCGGGGGAAGGCTCGTCGCATGATCTACGGTTCGGTCGTGCGTTTCTCCGTCGCGACAAGACGTATTCGAGTTCGCCTTTCCTCGCCGGCCGACGACGGGCGTGATCGAACTTCACGACGGGAAACGGTACAAGAACAACCGGTCGGCGTCTGGGGCCCAGAGTCATGACATTCACGTTCACGCTGGTCGATCTCGCCGGCTCGATTGCGCTGGTGCTGCTCGGGACGCAGATGCTTCAGACCGGCATGCAGCGCGCGTTCGGCGCTGGCCTGCGGTCGCTGCTGGAACGGGCGCTTTTCGGGCGACTCCCTGCCTTCTTCGGCGGCATGGGCGTAACAGCGGTGCTGCAGAGCAGTACGACGACCGCGGTCATGACGAGCGAGCTCGCCGCGCAGGGGCGCGTCGGCCTTGTCCCGGCACTGGCCGTCGTGCTCGGCGCGAACGTGGGTACGACGTTGCTCGTGCAGGTGCTTTCGTTCGAAGTCGGCGCCGTGTCGCCCGCCCTGATCCTCGTTGGCGTACTGATGTTCCGCAAGGTATCGAACACTTGCGCTCATGAACTGGGGCGCACGCTCATTGGCCTGGGCCTGTTGCTGCTCGCACTGCATCATCTGCAGGAGTTGATGACGGACTACGAGGATGCGCCGAATCTTCGGATGCTGCTGAGCGACGCATCCACGATACCGCTGATCGACGTCCTGCTGGCGGCCGGCCTGGCCTGGGCCGCCGATTCGAACGTCGCGATCGTGCTCCTGATCATGTCGCTGTGCGCGCAAAACGTCATTCCCCCCGATACGGCTTTCGCGCTGGTGCTGGGTGCCAACCTGGGCGCGGCCATTCGCCCGGTGCTGGAGGAGACCGCGACACACGATCCTGCCTCCCGATGCGTGCCGGTCGGCATGCTGCTCATTCTGTCGGCCGGCGTGGTGATTGCGCTTGTCGCACTGACGCCGATCGGTTGCGTCATGGTCAGGATCGAACCGGACAATGGGCGGGTGGTGGCCGATTTCCATACGCTGTTCAACCTGTCGCTGGCCGGGCTGTTCCTGCCGCTGCTGGTCCCGTACGCCGACCTGCTGACCCGACTGCTTCCTTCGCTCGTGAAGGTCTCGGCCGCGTCCCGATCGCAGTACGCCGATCCGCTCGCGGAACAGGCGCCCGGGATCACGCTCGGCATGGAGGCCCGTGATGTGCTTCCCGTCGTCGACACGCGATACGGGATACGTTCACGAGCCCGTGCCGCATCGATCGCCCGTGCCGGAGCGTCGGTCACGGAAGTCCGTACCCACGACGACGTTCTCGACAATGTCAGGATTGCACCCCGGACACCGCTGACGCGCCCCGATGCCGGACAACTTGCCGGCTACGATGGTCAGCACCGGAATGCAGGCGAGGACCGGCTACAGGAGGACGCGCGGCATTGCATCGAAATCAGGAAATGCGCCGGCCATACGATCGAGCACCTTGGCGCCGACGGCAACGTGCAGACGTACTACCCGGCGAAGTCGCTGTGGCTCACCCTGCAGGACATCCAGGTCGTCAGGCGACTGGAGCCTGCCGGAGGGACAACGCATTCGACGCTTTCGACCTATGTCCAGGGGACGGCGAGTCTGGACGACTGCTGTCTGTCGATCATGGGTGACGTGCAGAACAGCACGCGCACGATACACATCACCTTCGCGGCTCGCGAGATCGGCCAGCCTGAACGGCACGGCCTTCGCGAATTGCAGGACGAACTGGGCATCACCCATTCGGACGATCCGCTTGGCACGGCACGGCTCGGCTACAACGAGTCCGATGACGAGATGCAGGAACCGGCTCAGTGGTGGGCATGGTGCGACGTGCCGGCGAGCAGCATGCAGGCACTTGCCGACGGCGTCGAGGCGGGGCAGGTCACAGCCGTCAAGGCCGGGCTGTGCCTGCGGGACGTCTATACGTCGATCCCGCCCGGTGCCGTGCTGACGGGGGGATTGCGCGTGTTCCTGAGGCCCGGCGAGGATGGCAACGCATTGAAGGCGGCGCCGATCGCCAGCGGATACGTCGTGTATCTCGCCATCGATCTCCCGAAGGTCAGTCTGCCGGGAGATGGCCGGACAGCGCGGATGCCGCTGCGCACGGACGACGGGAATCCCGTCGTGGCGCTGACGGAGAGGCTCGACAAGGTGTTCACCGGCTTGAAGTGGCTCGCTGCGCTGGTCGCGATCCTGGTTGTCGTGCTTCTGAGCAAGGGGCGGTGACAACCAGGAAGCCGGGGGCTGCCGATCGCGTTGCGGCCGATTCGGCTACCGGCTCCGAATCACTGCATCAAGCGTGCGCAATGCTCGAGCGGCCGCGTCTCGCAGGAAATCTTCGACGAACGGCTCGCATCATGTCGATTGCCGCGCGTGCTGTACGCTGACTGCCGTTCAGGCCGCCACCGCCCGTGCCCGCGCCATCGTCAGCGCCGCATCCTCGATCATGTCCTCCTGCCCGCCGACGAGCCGCTGCCGGCCGAGTTCGACGAGGATGTCGCGCGCCGGAATCCCGTACTTCGCTTCCGCGCGCTTCGCGAACAGCAGGAACGACGAGTAGACGCCCGCATAGCCGAGCGTCAGCGCATCGCGGTCGAGGCGGATCGGCGCGTCCATGATCGGCACGACGAGATCCTCGGCGACGTCGGAAATCGCGAACACGTCGACGCCGGTCTCGATTCCCATCCGGTCGCACACCGCGACGAACACTTCCATCGGCGTATTGCCCGCACCGGCACCGAGGCCGGCGGCAGCCGCGTCGATCCGGTTCGCGCCGGCGGCGACCGCCGCGACCGAGTTCGCGACGCCCATCGCGAGGTTGTGGTGGCCATGGAAGCCGAGTTCCGTCTCCGGCTTCAGCGCGGCGCGCACCTGGCCGATCCGCGTGGTCACGTCGTCGGGCAGCATGTGGCCGGCCGAATCGGTGATGTAGATGCAGTTCGCGCCGTACGACTCCATCAGCTTCGCCTGCACGACGAGCTGCTCGGGCGACGACATGTGCGCCATCATCAGGAATCCGACGGTATCGAGGCCGAGCGTGCGCGCGAGGCCGATATGCTGTTCCGACACGTCGGCTTCGGTGCAGTGCGTCGCGACGCGGATCGTGCCGACGCCGAGCTCGTGCGCCATGCGCAGGTGCTCGACGGTGCCGATGCCGGGCAGCAGCAGCGCCGACACCTTCGCCTGCTTCAGCTCCGGAATCACGGCGCTCAGGTACGCCTCGTCGGTATGCGCGGGAAAACCGTAGTTAACCGAAGCGCCGCCGAGCCCGTCGCCGTGCGTGACCTCGATCAGCGGCACGCCGGCCGCATCGAGCCCGCGCGCGATGTTGCGCATCTGGTCGAGCGTGATCTGGTGACGCTTCGGGTGCATCCCGTCGCGCAACGACATGTCGTGGACGGTGATCTTCTTGCCTGCAAGTGACATCGTGTGACTCCTCGACTCAAGCGGTGGCGGCCGTCGCGGCCAGCATCTGTTCGGCGAAACGCTCGGCCGTGGCGGCCGCGGCGGCGGTCATGATGTCGAGATTGCCCGCGTATTTCGGCAGGTAATCGCCGAGCCCCTCGACTTCCATGAACACCGACACGCGGTTGCCGTCGAACACCGGGCCGTTCTTCAGCGTGTAGCCGGGCACGTAGCGCTGCACTTCCTTGACCATCGCATGCACCGACGCGGTGATCGCGTCGACGTCGGGCGGGCCGTCGGTGAGGCAGTGGATCGTGTCGCGCATGATCAGCGGCGGCTCGGCCGGGTTGATCACGATGATCGCCTTGCCCTTGCGGGCGCCGCCGACCTGTTCGATCGCGCCGGACGTCGTGCGCGTGAATTCGTCGATGTTCTTGCGCGTGCCGGGGCCGACCGAGCGCGACGACACCGTCGCGACGATCTCGCCGTACGCGACCGGCTGCACGCGCGACACCGCGTACACCATCGGGATCGTCGCCTGGCCGCCGCAGGTCACCATGTTCACGTTCATCTGCGCGCTGCCGAGATGCGCGTCGAGGTTGACCGGCGGCACGCAGTACGGCCCGATCGCGGCTGGCGTCAGGTCGATCATCTTCACGCCGAGCGCGGTGAGCTTGTCGGAGTTGTCGCGGTGCACGTAGGCCGACGTCGCGTCGAACGCGATGCGGATCTCGTCGTCGGCGACGTGCGGCAGCAGCCCGTCGACACCTTTGTCGGTGGTCTTCAGCCCGAATTCGCGGGCCCGCGCGAGGCCGTCGGACGCAGGGTCGACGCCGACCATCCACACCGGTTCGAGCACCGGCGAGCGGCGCAGCTTGTAAAGCAGGTCGGTGCCGATGTTGCCGGGCCCGATCAGTGCGCATTTGATTTTCTTCATCAGGATTCTTCCTCTTCCTTTAGATAAAGCGGACGTCGCAACCGCCGATGCCGGAGATGTGCATCGACAGCGCGTCGCCGGCCGTGACCGGAATCAGTTTCGCGAGCGAGCCGGACAGCACGATCTCGCCGGCGAGCAGCGGCACGTCGTATTCAGCGAGCGTGTTCGCGAGCCACGCGACCGCGTCGGCGGGATGGCCGAGCGCCGCATCGCCGCGGCCTTGCGCGACGATCTCGCCGTTCTTCTCGATGGTCATCTCGCACGCGGCGAGATCGAGCGTGCGCGGATCGACGCGCGCATCGCCGAGCACGTACACGCCGCACGACGCGTTGTCGGCGACGGTGTCCTCGATGCGGATCGCCCAGTCGCGAATGCGCGAATCGACGATCTCGAAGCAGGGCGCAACCGCGGCCGTCGCGGCGATCACGTCGGTGCGGTCGATGCCGGGGCCGCGCAGGTCGCGCGCGAGGATGAACGCGATCTCGCCTTCGGCGCGCGGCGCGATCAGCGACTCGGTTGCGATCGCCTCGCCGGCCGCGTAGTGCATGCCGGACAGCAGGATGCCGAAATCGGGCTGGCGCACGTTCAGCATGTCCTGCACGGCCTGGCTCGTCACGCCGATCTTCTTGCCGACCACCGATTCGCCGCATTCGACGCGGCGTTCGATGAAGCGTTGCTGGATCCGGTACGCATCGTCGAGGGACAGCCGGCGCGGCCGCCCCGACAGCGGCGCGACCGGCGCGCGGGAGTGCCACGCGGCATACAGCTCGTCGCCGAGCGTCGCATGCAAGCGGTTGGACATGGTAGGGCCCTCGAATGGAAAAGGCCGCCGTCCCGGGCGGCGTCGGGCGCCGGAGCGAGGCTCCGGCGCGGGCGGCGATTTGCTTAGTTACCCGAACTGCGGATCGCGTCCGGCGAGAAGTACGCTTCGCTGAACTGCGGGCTGCTGTCGAGCTTCGGCATCGGCCCTTCGTTGGTCAGGCGGTCGGCCATGTAGGCGCCGGAGATCAGGTCGTGGAAGAACACGACACCCGGGTAGAACGTCTTCGCGTCATATGCGTACAGCGTCGTCGCGACGTTGGTGCGCCACAGCTGGCCGCGTGCGTCGTAGTTGTCGGCGAGCAGCGTCATCCACGAATCCTCGTCGATGTACAGCACGCGTTTCGCGTACTGGTGACGGTAGCCGCTCTTCAGCGTCGCTTGCAGCACCCACACACGATGCAGCTCGTAGCGGATGTACGAAGGGTTTTCGTGACCCTTGGTCAGCAGGTCCGCATACTTGACCGAGCTGTCCATCGCCTTGTAGTTGTCGTACGGCACGTAGACTTCGCGCTTGCCGACGATCTTCCAGTCGTAGCGGTCGCCGGGGCCGTTGTACAGGCGGTCGTCGTCGACGGTGCGGAAGCCGCCCGGGCCCTGCGGCTGGTCATAGCCGTATTCGGGCGCCTGGCGCACGCGCCGCGTGCCCGGGTTGTACATCCACGTGCGCGACGAGTTGTCCGCGCCGGCCTTGTCCCAGTTCGTGAAGCCGACGATCAGCGAGCCGCGGTCGGACAGCGGCAGCTCCGTCGCGTTGCGATAGAACGTGCGGTTGTTCAGGTCGCTCTTCACGTCGTACTTGCCGACGTTGCGCGGCGAGTAGATGTCGTAGCGCACCTTGCCCCACGCGATGTTGCCGTCGGAGTACACGACCGCCTGGTCGTAGGTTGCCTGCTCGGTGCCGATCGCCGACGAGAAGCGCTGGTTCCACAGCAGCTCGGCGGCCGTCTTCGGGATCGGGTACGGCACCTGCGGCGGCGCGTTGGTCAGCCCGTTCGCGTCGGACGTCATCGTCGAATCGGGCGCATACGTGCGGATGTCCTTGTAGACGGAATCCGCGTAGCGGAAGTCGCGATGGCTCGGATAGACGTTGATCTTGAACGTGGCCGGATAGCGCTTGAACATCGCCTTCTGGCCGTCGGTCAGGTGCTCCGCGTACTGCGCCATGTTCTCGGCGGTGATCGTCGCGACCGGCTTCTCGTTCGCGAACGGATCGGGGTAGCGGCTGCCGCGCTTGTACTGGACGTCGGGCGGCGTGCCGAGCCACTTGCCCGACCACTCCGGCACGCTGTTGTCCTTGCTCGCGGCGCGCACCGCGCCCATCGGCGTGAGCGGGCCGTCGAGCGCCTTCAGGTCGTCCGGCGTGACCTTCGGGAACGAGGCCGTCGCGACGAGCGCGCACGCGGCCATCACCGATGCGCGCAGGAGGGGGAGACGAGTTCGTTTCATGACAAATCCTCTTCTTGCTGAGTGACGAGCGGCCGGGCCGCTCAGAAGTGGTAGGTCGCCGTGGCGAGCACGTAGTCGCGATCCGCGAGCGGACGCGTGACCGGGTTGGGCGAGCCGAGGAACTTGGCGTAGACGAGCGCCAGCTGCAGGTTGCTCAGGCGCGTGAACGTCACGCCGGCGGTCACGCGGTGATCGCCCTGGCCCGTCAGCGAGCCGAGCGCGCCGGCGAGCGGCGACGTGCCGGTCAGGTCGTGCGAGTAGGTCAGCGGCACGTCGAGATCCCAGCCGTTGAACACGTTCTTGTAGCTGAGCGTCCACGCGATCTCCATCGCGAGCGCGTTGCGCGAGTTGGCGAGCGTGGTCGAGCCGTCGAGCGCGGAGATGCCGCCGGCATGCACGTACGTCAGTTCGCCGACCAGCGACTGCGAGTTTGCGAGGAAGCTCGGCCCGATCGAGTAGATGCCCGACAGGTTGGTCTGCAGCACGTTCGCGCGCGTCGACTGCGGGCCGGTCGGCGTGTTGACCAGCACGGCCGCGCCCTGGCGGTACGACACTTCGCCCGCGACGTTCACCGGGCCGACCTGCGTCGAGAAGCTCGCGCCGGTCAGCTTGATGTTGCTGAAATATTTCTGCTGGTACTGGAGCGTCGGGAAGTACGTCGTGACGACGCTCGGGTTCATGTCGTTGTAATGCAGGTGGTACACGCCGAGCTCGGTGTCGCCCAGCACGCGCACGCGTGCGCCGATACCCCACTGGTTGCGGGCGCTCGGCTTGTCGTCGGCCCCGCGCGGAATGATCATCCCGCCCGGGCCGATGATGAACTGCGCGCCCGGGCCGACCACGTCCGAATAGCTCCAGTACGTGCCGGGCGCGGTCAGGCGGTTCTGCTGGAACGAGAACTGGTAGTAGCCGAGCAGGCTGAAGTTCGGCGTGATCTGCCACTGCGTCGAGATCTGCGGCACCGGCAGCAGGATGTCCTTCACCTGAGCGCCCGCGACATAGGACTTGGTGGCATCGGCCGGGCCTTGCGCGCCCGCGATGTTCGGGAAGAACAGGCTTTCGCCCCACGCGACCACCTGGTCGCCGACCTTCACGTTCAGGCTCGTCGGGCCGATCTTGAAGGTGTTGTAGGCGTAGGCGGCGAGCAGCGTCGTGTGGCCGCCCGACCAGTAGCGGGCGTCGCCGGTGAAGTTGTTGTACTGGCCCGTGTGGTTGACCGTGCCGGGCGCGTCGTTGTAGTTCGGGTGGCGGTACGCCTGATCGTAGAACGTGCTCGCGCGGACGAACACGCCCCAGTCGTCGTGCTTCAGGTTCACTTCGCCGAGCAGGCTGACCTGGTTCTCGATCAGCTTGTTCTTCGCGAAGTTGCGATCGCCGTCGTCGCCGTTGATGTTCGCCGGCGTCAGCAGATTGCCGCTCGGCGCACGCGTGCGCATGCCGAGGCCGTAACTCAGCGTGAACGTGTAGTCCAGCGTCGTGTCGGCGCCGAGCTCGATCGTGCTGCCGGCGTGCGCGTCGGGAACGGCGCAAGTCAGCAGCGCGGCGGCCAGCGTCGACAGCGCGGCGGTGGCCCGCTTGTCGGTACGGCGCGAAATCCGTTGATGCATGGTGTCTCCTCTGGGGGTATCGACGACGGTCGACTGTGGTTGTCGTGAGAGGCAGAGTAGGGAGATCGCGATAGCAGGGAATCGTCAAAATGAACTAGATGACTTCCCTAGGACTGGAAACGATCGGCGTACGCCTCTGGCGGCGCGTGCGTCAGCGCGCTTGCATCTGCGCTGCGGCCAGGAACGCGGGCCGTTCGCCCCCGCCGTCGAGTCGCAGGTTCGCGCCCGACGTGTACGACGCGTCGGGCGACGCGAGGAACAGGCACGCCGACGCGACGTCGTCGGGTGTCGCGAGCCGTGCGGCCGGAATCGTCGCGCGGATCGCATCGAGCGCCGCATCGTCGCCGTAGTGGCCTTCGGTCGCGGATTCGGTTTGCACGAGGCTCGGGCTGATCGCACACACGCGCACGCGCGGCGCCCACTCGACCGCGAGCGACGTGACCGCGTTGACGAGCCCCGCCTTCGCGGCGCCGTAGGCCGCGGTGCCGGGCGACGGCCGCGACGCGCTGACGCTCGCGATGAACAGCATCACGCCGCCATGCGGTTGCGGCTGCATGATCGCGTTCACGCGCTGCGCGAGTTGCAGCGGCGCGATCAGGTTCAGCCGCACGATCGATTCGGTGAAGCGCGGCGATGCGTCGGCCGCGAGCACGAACGGCGAGCCGCCCGCGTTGTTGACGAGCACGTCGAGGGCGCCCGTCGAGGCGCGGACCGTCGCGAGCATCGCGTCGACCTGCTCGATGTCGCGGAGGTCGGCCGCGATGAAGGTGGCCGTGCGTCCGCCGGCGGACGGCGGCGTGTCGGGCGCGCTGCGCCCGCACACGAACACGCGCGCGCCCGCCGCGAGAAACCGCTCGGCGATGCGCCGCCCGATGCCCTTGGTGCCGCCTGTCACGAGCACCGTCTTGCCGCTGTAGTCGAATCCGTTCATCGTCTGCCTCCGTTTTCGGTGGCCCGATGATAGGAACAAGCGCGCGTGGCTTCGTAGTCTGAAAGGATGATGCCGGCCAGCGCCGGCGGCGCAATCATCGTGGCAGGCATCCATCGACCGACGAAGGAGACAACCCGCGATGACGACCCCCACGACGCCGCCGGCCGGCATCTTCACCGACGTAGCGGGCGGCTTGCGCCTGCATCATTTCGAGGCGGGCGCAGGCCGCCCGGTGGTGTTCATCCACGGCAGCGGCCCGGGCGCGAGCGGTTTCAGCAACTTCAAGCACAACTACCCCGCGTTCGCGGCGGCCGGCCACCGCGCGATCGTCGTCGACCTGCCGGGCTACGGGCAGTCGTCGAAGCCGTCCGACGTCGCCTACACGCTCGATTTCTTCGTCGGCGCGCTGCACGCGCAGTTGTCCGCGCTCGGCATCGGGCCGGCCGTGCTGCTCGGCAACTCGCTCGGCGGCGCGATCGCGCTGAAATACGCGCTCGATTACCCGGACGAAGTCGACGGGCTGATCATGATGGCGCCGGGCGGCGTCGAGGATCGCGACACCTATTTCCGGATGGAAGGGATCCAGCGGATGGTGAAGCTCTTCACCAATCGCCAGATGAATGACGACACGATGCGCGAGCTGCTGACGCTGCTGGTGCACGATCCGGCGATCGTCACTGACGCGCTCGTCGCCGAGCGGATGAAGGTGTGCGTCGAGCAGCCGACCGAAGTGTTGTCGACGATGAGCGTGCCGAACCTGACGGGCGCGCTCGCCGACCTGCACTGCCCGGTGCTCGGTTTCTGGGGCACGGACGACCGCTTCAATCCGGTCGGCGGCGCGCTGACGTTCCTCGAGCGTTGCCGCGACGCGCGCTTCGTGCTGCTGAACCGTTGCGGCCACTGGGTCATGGTGGAGCATGCGGCCTATTTCAATCGGGAATGCATCGATTTCCTGGCTGCGCCGACGGCGCGATGATGCGCGATGGTTTTGATGGCCGGCCCGTTCGTGGCCGGTTCGCCTAAATTCAAGGAGACACAATGAAACTCATCGAAGACCTGTTCGACCTGCGCGGCAAGGTGGCCGCGATCACCGGCGGCGCGCGCGGCATCGGCGCGGAAACGGCGCGCACGCTGGCCGCGGCCGGCGCGAGCGTCGCGATCCTCGACGTGCTGTCGCAGCCCGCCGAAGCGCTCGTCGAGGAGATTCGCGCGCAGGGCGGCCAGGCCGCGTTCTGGTCGCTCGACGTCACGCAGGAGGCCGACGTCGAGCGCGTGTTCGGCGAGATCGTCGCGCGCTTCGGGCGCCTCGACGTGCTCGTGAACAACGCGGGCATCGAAGGGCACAACGTGCCGACGCACGAACTCACGCTCGCACAGTGGCAGCGCGTGCAGGACGTGAACGTCAACGGCGTGTTCCTGTGCACGCGCGCGGCGATTCCGCGCTTGGAAGCGGCCGGCGGCGGCTCGATCGTGAACCTGTCGTCGATGTACGGGATCGTCGGCGGCCCGGACGTGCCCGCGTATCACGCGTCGAAGGCCGCGGTGCGGATGATGGCGAAGGTCGATGCGATGCTGTATGCGGCGAAGAACATTCGTGCGAACTCGGTGCACCCGGGCTACATCCGCACGCCGATGCTCGAGGACGCGTTCCGCCAGATGGGCCAGGATCCCGACAACGTGTTCGGCTATCTGCAGACCCACGTGCCGATGGCGAAGATCGGCAGCCCGCGCGACATCGCGGCCGGCATCCTGTATCTCGTGTCGCCGGCCGGGCGCTACGTGACGGGCGCGGAGCTGGTGATCGACGGCGGATACACCGCGCGCTGACGCGCCGCGGCGGTCGAAACAAGAGAGGAGGCAGGCAGTTGAAAGCGCTCGTGGCAGTGAAGCGCGTGGTCGACGCGAACGTGAAGGTCGGCGTGAAGTCCGACCGCACCGGCGTCGACATCGCGAACGTGAAGATGTCGATGAACCCGTTCGACGAAATCGCGGTGGAAGAGGCCGTGCGGCTGAAGGAGGCCGGCGTCGTGACGGAGGTGGTGGCCGTGTCGGTCGGTGTCGCGCAGGCGCAGGAAACGCTCCGCACGGCGCTCGCGATCGGCGCGGATCGCGCGATCCTCGTCGAAGCTGGCGACGCGGTCGAGCCGCTCGGTGTCGCGAAGATCCTGAGGGCGCTGGTCGACAAGGAACAGCCGCAACTGGTGATCCTCGGCAAGCAGGCGATCGACGACGATTCGAACCAGACGGGCCAGATGCTGGCCGCGCTGGCAGGTCTGCCGCAAGCGACGTTCGCGTCGAAGGTGACGATCGCCGATGGCAAGGCAACCGTGGCACGTGAAGTCGATGGCGGCGCGGAAACGCTGTCGCTGTCGCTGCCGGCGGTCGTGACGACCGACCTGCGCCTGAACGAGCCGCGCTACGTGACGCTGCCGAACATCATGAAGGCGAAGAAGAAGCCGCTGGAAACTGTGAAGCCGGAAGACCTGGGCGTGGATGTCACGCCGCGTTTGAAGACGCTGAAGGTGGCCGAGCCGCCGAAGCGCGCGGCCGGCGTGAAGGTGCCGGACGTGCAGACGCTGGTCGACAAGCTGAAGACCGAAGCCAAGGTGCTGTAACAGGGAGCGGACGGACATGACGATTCTGGTAATCGCCGAGCACGATGCGGCATCGGCTGGCGGCGCGTCGCCGATCAAGGCCGCGACGTTGAACACGGTGGCGGCGGCCGCCGAAGTCGGCGCGTTCGGCGGTGGCGACATTCACGTGCTGGTCGCGGGCCACAACGCGCAAGCAGCGGCCGATGCAGCGGCGAAGATCGCAGGCGTTTCGAAAGTGCTGCTCGCCGATGCGCCGCAACTCGCGGACGGTCTCGCCGAGAACGTCGAAGCGACGGTGCTGACCGTCGCGTCGAACTACTCGCACATCCTCGCGCCGGCCACCGCGTACGGCAAGAACATCGCGCCGCGGATCGCCGCGAAGCTGGACGTCGCGCAGATCTCCGACATCACGGCGGTTGTATCGGCCGACACGTTCGAGCGTCCGATCTATGCTGGCAACGCAATCGCGACGGTGCAGTCGGGCGACCCGATCAAGGTGATCACGGTGCGGACGACGGGCTTCGATCCGGTCGCGGGCGTTGGCGGCAGCGCAGCGGTCGAGAAGATCGAAGCGGCAGCAGATGCGGGTGTGTCGCAGTTCATCGGCCGGGAGGTGACGAAACTCGATCGCCCCGAACTCACCAGCGCGAACATCGTCGTGTCGGGCGGCCGCGGCCTGGGCAGCGGCGAGAACTACATGAAGGTTCTCGAACCGTTGGCCGACAAGCTGAGCGCCGCACTCGGCGCGTCGCGCGCGGCAGTGGACGCCGGCTACGTGCCGAACGACTACCAGGTCGGCCAGACCGGCAAGATCGTCGCGCCGCAGTTGTACATCGCCGTCGGTATTTCAGGTGCGATCCAGCATCTGGCCGGCATGAAGGATTCGAAGGTGATCGTCGCGATCAACAAGGATCCGGAAGCGCCGATCTTCGGTGTGGCCGATTACGGCCTCGTCGGCGACCTGTTCACGCTCGTGCCCGAAGCGGCCGCGGTGCTCTGAGCGATGCCGCTGTTCGAATTCGACGGCATGCGCCCGCGCGTCGCTTCGTCCGCGTACGTTCATCCGAGCGCGGTCGTGATCGGCGACGTGACGATCGGCGCGGGCTGCTACATCGGCCCGCATGCGAGCCTGCGCGGCGACTTCGGCGCGATCGTCGTCGGCGACGGCAGCAACGTGCAGGACGGCTGCGTACTGCACGTCGGCATCCGCGAGACGTGCCGGCTCGGCGTGAACAGCCACATCGGCCATGGCGCGATCGTGCACGGCGCGACGCTCGAGCCGGACACGATGATCGGGATGAACGCGGTCGTGATGGACGGCGCGACGATCGGCGCGACCACGATCGTCGCGGCCTGCGCGTTCGTGAAGGCCGGTTACGACGTGCCGCGCGGCGTGCTGCTCGCGGGCGTGCCGGGCCGTGTGGTGCGGCGGCTGAGCGACGCGGAGATCGACGCGAAGGCGAACGGCACGCGGATCTATCAGCAGCTGGCGGTGGATTGCTTGAGGGGGCTCCGGCAGATCGACGACGCGTAAGCGATGCGCGTTGTCGACGCGTCGTCGTTCGGGCGGAGGATGCCTGCCGGCGGCAAGACCGTCGTGCGTCAGCGTGAATACCGCAAATCCGTGCGCGCCGAGCGCCGCAAGGCGCCGCGCCGAAAGCGCGATGCCACGGTTTTATCGGGGTTTGTGCGGATGGCGATTCGCCGTCGTGCATGCCGGTCGCGACGTACGCGCGGGATCGATTGCCTGATGCGGCGCCGTTGTCTTAAGATCGGCGTCACACCATCCCACCGCCTCCGGCGCCGAATGAAAACGACCCTACGCCTGCGCGTCGCCATTATCGCTTCGGCCTTCGCCGTCTATCACGTATTCATGCACATTCAGTGGGTCGCCAGCGGTTGCATCGAATTTCGCGGCAGCCGGCATTGCAGCTTCGAGAACAGTGAGAATTTCGAAGGCATGATGGACTTCGACCTGCTGCTGACCTGCGCGTGGGTCGCGGGCGCGATGATGGCGTGGTTCGCGGTCGCGCGGTCGTCGAAGAAACCGGGTTGACGTCAGGACGACACCGCCGAGGGCGGCGGATGCGCCGCGTGCGGCGGCGCGTTTTCGCCGTCAATGCCCGACGGCTGCCATCATTCGCGCCGAATGGCGTTCGCCTGTCGCCGCACCGACCGGTGCGGGCTCGTCCAGCGCTGCCAGTTCGCCGGGCGAGAGATCGATGTCCGATGCGACAACGTGTTCCTCAAGATATGCGATACGCCGGGTACCCGGAATGGGCACCATGTTGCGGCTCCACGTTCACGCGATGACGATTTGCGCAGGCGTGACACCATTCGACGCTGCGAGTGCGGAGACTCAGCCGACCAGCCGATGGCGGCACGCGCGACCCAGGCGCATACAGACGGATTCAGGCAATGCGTCCTATTGCCGTCTTTCAATCCGCCTTGCAAGCCGTTTCCTATCGACTAACATTTTCCGGTAGCGCCTGTTTGTCGGTTTGTCGGTCAGTCCCACTGAAACGGGAGATAAAAATGCCACAAGAAATCGACCCGCGCCGGCGTGGCTTTGCGCGCATGGCAGCCGGTGCGCTTGTTGCAGCGCAGTTCGAGATGCTGCAATCCGCTCACGCACAAAATGCGCCGTCGGCAACACCGCCGATGCCACCGATCAAGCCTGGAAGCCATTCGTCGTTCACGACGATCAAGCAGATCAAGGCCGGGTTGCTCAATGTCGGTTATGCGGAAGCGGGCCCGGCCGATGGCCCGCCGGTCATGCTGCTGCACGGCTGGCCATACGACATCCACAGCTTCGTCGACGTCGCCCCGGCGCTCGGCGCGCAGGGGTATCGGGTGATCGTCCCGTACCTGCGGGGCTACGGCTCGACCACCTTCCTGTCGGACCAGACGATGCGTAACGCGCAGCCGACGGCCGTTGCACTCGACATCATCGCGCTGATGGATGCGCTGGACATCCGGACGGCCCTGTTCGGTGCATTCGACTGGGGCGCGCGAACCGCCGATATCATTGCCGTGCTGTGGCCGGAGCGTTGCAAGGGGCTGGTATCGGTGAGCGGCTATCTGATCGGCAGTCAGAGCGCGGGAAAAATGCCGCTGCCGCCCGCCGGCGAGTTCCAGTGGTGGTATCAGTTCTATTTCGCGACCGACCGCGGCCGCGACGGCTACGAGAAGTACACCGAAGATTTCGTCAAGTTCATCTGGAAGCAGGCGTCGCCGAAATGGAACTTCGACGACGCGACCTTCGCGCGAAGCGCGCCGGCTTTCCGAAACCCGGATCACGTCGCCATTACGATCCACAATTACCGGTGGCGGCAGGGGCTTGCGGTGGGCGAGGCGAAGTACGACGAATACGAGCAGCGGCTTGCATCCGCGCCGCCGATCACGGTTCCGAGCATCACGATGGAAGGCGACGCGAACGGGGCGTTTCACGTGCCGCCGGCCGTCTATCGGGCGAAGTTCACCGGTAAGTACGAGCATCGCACGATCACCGGCGGTATCGGCCACAATCTGCCGCAGGAGGCGCCGCAGGCATTCGCCCAGGCGGTGGTCGACGTCGGGCGGTTCTGACCGGCAGGCTGCGCGGCGGTTCGTCCCGCCACTGCGTCATTGCGTGCGCACCGGCTCCGGCCGGTCGCGCAGGATCGCGAGCGACAGCGCCGCCAGCCCGCAGCTGGCGATGAGCATCAGCAACGCGCCCTTGCCGGCATGCACCATCACCCAGCCGCCAAGCGACGGAAACCCGAACGCGCCGATGAAATACGACGCGACGAACCAGGTCAGCACGCCATGCCGTTGCGCGTCCGGGCAATCGTTGACCGCCTGTGCCTGGATCACCGGATACATGAGGCCGTAGCCGGCGCCCAGCAGGACGGCCGCGACGGACTGCAGCGATGCGTGCGCGGCAGCGCCGAACATCGCGAGCGCGCCGAGCAGCATCAACATGAGCAGGCCCTTGGTCGCCGTTTCGGGGCGCGCCATCCTGACCCATCTGCCGAGCAGCCAGCGCGCGCTCACCACCGTCATCGTATAAACGCTGAAGAATGTGCCGGGCCGCGCCTGCGTGCCCTGCATCAGCGACATCTGGAACGTCATCAGGCCGGAGAACACGCAGGTGCCGAGCGCGATCATCGCGATCGGCGCGGCCGCCCGCGTGCGCGAGATCGTGCGCAGCTCGCGCACCCACCGGCCGCCGGCGACGGGGGCGGACGGACGCGGGCTCAGGCGGCCGAATGCTTCCAGCATCAGCGACGCGAGCGCGCACAGCGCGCCGACCGCGTAAAGCGTGTCGTCGATCGACCAGTGGAGCATGCGCATCGCATAGGCGGCAAACGCCGGGGATGCGCCGATTCCGGTCATCTGGAACGTCGCCGATCGAAAGAACCAGGTGCCGCGCTCCGCACCGCTGGTACGCTCGGCCAGCGACATCGGCGCGGCCAGGTGAAACGCGCCCCAGCCGAAGCCGACCAGGAAGCCGGACGGCAGGTCCGCGTAGGCCGCGCGCCCGACGAGCGCGAAGCCGACGATGCCGGCGCCGATGCACAGTGACGACAGCGCGGCGATCCGTGTGGTGCCGATCTGCTGCGAGAACCAGCCGACGAACGACAAACCGGCGAACGTGCCGACCGTCGCCGCGGCCAGTGCCGCGCCGGTATCGAGATCGCTGCCGCCGATCGCGCGAAAGCGCATCGACAGCAGGAAGGTTGCACCGTAGCCGCCCGCGGTGAGCAGGGTGCCGACGAGAAACAGCAACGCACTTTGAACACGCATGACAGCGATCCGGGGCGACGGCGACGGTCGAGGTGAATCGGCGATTGCGAGACAGTATGAACCAGGACCGATGCGGGATGCCCGCATTCGTGATGCCGCGGACGTGCCGTCGGCTTTTGTCCGACATGGCTCGAACACGCTCGTCCGAGCGCGCCGTTGCGCATCGAAAGGCCTGCATCGGCGGGGCTGCACGACGAGGTTGAATGCGTCGGGCCGGCACCGTTGCGCGCCGCGCGGCGCCTGGTTTTTTTCGACGCACGAGGCACCCGCGCGCACTTTGATTTCCCCTGTCCGCTGCACTAGATTCGAAACATTACGTGCCAGCGACTGCGCGAGGTGAAGCCATGACGCCGTGGGAGATCCAGGGAACCGAACTGATGAACTGCAATTGCTCATACGGTTGCCCCTGCCAGTTCAATTCGTTGCCGACGCACGGCAACTGCGAAGCGATGGGTGCGATTTCGATCGACAGCGGCCACTACGGCGACGTGGTGCTCGACGGTGTCCGGATCGCGGTCGTGTTCCAGTGGCCCGGGCCGATTCACGAAGGCCACGGCCGGTGCCAGCCGATCGTCGACGAGCGTGCGAGCCCCGCGCAGTGCGAAGCCGTGCTGAAGATCATGACCGGTCAGGACACCGATCCGTTCGCGACGATGTTTTCCGTGTTCGCATCGACGCTCGAGCAGGCCTACGAGCCGATCTTCGCGAAGATCGATTTCGACGTCGATGTCGATGCGCGGCGCGGCCGGATCAGCATCGACGGCGTGCTCGACATCGTCGGCGAGCCGATCCGCAATCCGGTGACGGGCGCCGAACATCGCGTGCGGATCGACCTGCCGCACGGCTTCGAATACGAGCTGGCCGAGATCGGATCCGGCACCGGCCGGTCGCACGGCCACATCCAGCTGGATCTCGAGCGGAGCTACGCGCAGTTCGCACGGCTGCACCTGAACAACCACGGGCTGATCCGGCATCGCGTCGCGGCATGATCCCCGTCGGCGAGCTGCTCGGACGCGAGCGCGTCGTCACGCTGCTCGGCATGACCGCGCTCGTCGGCGCGTGCTGGGCCTACCTGTGGACGGGGGCCGGCACCGGCATGTCGGCGCTGGACATGACGGCGGTCGCGCTGTTCCCGCATCGGCTGGCCGACGGCATGGGCGCCATGGATCCGTCGCTGGCGACCGTGATCGTGATGTGGTGGGTGATGATGATCGCGATGATGACGCCCGGCGCGGCGCCGGTCGTGCTGCTGTACCGGCGCGTGCTGCGGCATCACGATCGGGGCGATGCCGGGTCGGCATTCACGTCGACGTGCCTGTTGGCCGGCTATCTGGCCGTATGGCTCGCGTTCTCGGTCGGCGCGGCCGTGCTGCAGATGCTGCTGCAGCCCGCCGGCCTGATCTCCGGGATGATGCTGTGGTCGAAGAGCGCCGTGCTGTCCGCGATCGTCCTCGCGCTGGCCGGCGTCTATCAGTTCTCGCCGCTGAAACAGGCCTGCCTGCGGCAATGCCGGTCGCCGGTGCGGTTTCTCGCGACATACTGGCGCCCGGGCATCACGGGCAGCTTCCTGCTCGGCGCGCGCCACGGCGCGTATTGCGTGGGCTGCTGCTGGCTGCTGATGGCGCTGCTGTTCGTCGGCGGCGTGATGAACGTCGTGTGGATCGTCGCGTTGTCGCTGTTCGTGCTGGTCGAAAAGGTGCTGCCGGGCGGCGAGCGGGTCGGCCGCGCGCTGGGTGTCGTGCTGATCGGGTGGGCGGTCGCGACGTTGCTGGTGTAGCGGGTGCGTTCCATGCGTTACCCGCTGCAGCCGGGAGTCGGTCGATGAAGATTCGAAATATTGCCGTCGCCGTCCTCTGCGCGATGAACGTCGTCGCGACACCGGCGTATTCAGCCGGCAGCATGTCCGACATGAACATGGACATGGGCGACTCGAAGACGTCGGCGCCGGATGCCGCGCTGACCAACGCCGAAGTGAAACGGATCGATGCCGAGCACGGCATGGTGACGCTGAAGCACGGCGCGCTCCAGAACGTCGGGATGGCGCCGATGACGATGGCATTCAAGGCCGGCGACCCGGCGATGATCGCGTCGCTGCACGTGGGCGACAAGGTCAAGGTCCGGGTCGAGCGCGTGAACGGTGCGCTGACGATCGTGAAGCTCGTGCAACGACGGTAACGCTCGCGCAAGCAACCGCTTGCCGGGCAACTGTCACGGACCAGTCGCCAGCGCTAACCCGGTCCATCACCGGAATCGCGGCCGGCGTCTGCAAAATTCAACTCGACGCCATTCCCGGCCGGATCGGTGAAAAAGATCTGCAGCTGGCTCGTGACCGGCACGTACCGGCGCGCGTACCGGACCTGCGCGTCGACAAGACGCCGCTCCATGTCCGCGGCATTCGCGCACGAAAACGCCACATGGTCGAACGTATTGACGACGTGCGCCGGCCGCGCCTCGCCGGGCCGCGCTTCCGACAGGTGGAGGATCGCCTGCGCCCCCGCGTAGAGCCAGTAGCCGCTGCTCTGGAACGGCGGTCGATACCCGGGTTCGAGGCCTACGACGTTCACGTAAAAGTCGCGCAGCGTATCGAGCGTGGCCCGATCCGCGCGGAGGTTGTAATGATCGAATCCGATGACTGGCATGGCAGGTTGTCCGGTTCGCGCAAGCGGCGCATGGCACAGCATCGCGCAGCGCGGGGCATCCTGTCACCCCCGAACGCCTTTGACCGCCGCGGCCGGACGGGCGAGCCCGCGCGCCGGCAGCGGCGTCGACATCACGATCGACGTGCGCGTTTCGCCGTACAGATTGATGCGCTCGATCAGCTGTTCGAGATGCGCCATGCTGACGGCGACAAACCGCATCACGTAGGAATCCGCGCCGGTCACGTGATGGCACTCGACCACTTCGGGAATGGTCTCCAGCAGCTTCAGGAATTTCGCCTTCGCCGGCTGCGGCACCGTGATGCCGATCAGCGCGCTCACCGGGTAGCCGGCCGCGGCCGGATTGACCCGCGCCGTGTAGCCGTCGATCACGCCCGCCGATTCGAGGCGCTTCACGCGTTCCGTGACCGCCGGCACCGACAGGTGAACCTGGCGTGCCAGCTCCGTGTAGCTGATGCGGCCGTTGGCCTGCAGCAGCGCGAGTATTTTCCAGTCGAGTTCGTCCATCGCGGCGGAGTTTTTAAGGTGAAGCGGCTATTTTTCCTTAAAAACCGCCTTCAGCGGCGACCGGAGTTTCCCTACGATGACGATTCAACGCATTGCATGTCGCGAGGAGCCGGCCATGTTGTTCATCAAGTCCGTCGTGATGGGATTGTCGATCGCGGTGCCGGTCGGCCCGATAGGCATGCTGTGCATCCAGCGCAGCCTGAGCCGCGGCTTTCACGCGGGGTTCGCGACGGGCATCGGCGCCGCGTGCGCCGATGCGATCTACGGGCTGCTCGGCGCGCTGGGCGTCGCCGGCATCGTCACCGCGTTCCCGATGCTGACCGTCGCGCTGAAAATCGGCGGCGGCGCGTTCCTCGTGTGGCTGGCGTGGTCGATCGCGCGGCAGGCGCCGGCGGCGTCGACCGCATCGGCGGCGGTTCGAGACCTGCCGCGCACGACCGTGCTGCGCGATTTCCTGACGACTTTCGGCCTCACGCTGTCGAACCCGATGACGATCCTGTCGTTCGTCGGGATCTTCGCGGCGCTCGGCCCGCTGGCGGGCACGCATGAAGGCGCGATGGGGGCGGCCGTCGCGCTGATGGTCGCCGGCGTATTCCTGGGTTCCGCGACGTGGTGGCTGTGCCTGAGCAGCGCGACCGCCGCGTTGCGCACGAAGATGTCGCTGACGTTCATGCACCGGCTATCGCGCATGTCGGCCGTCGTGATCGCCGCGTTCGGCGCGATCCAGTTGATCGCGGGCGTGCGGGGCGTCGCAGGGGCGTGACGCGTAGCGCGGTGCGAGCGAACGCGATCTTGCGCTCGCGGCCGACGACATCCGGCACCCGTACACCCGTCGGCATCGCCACCCGCGCACCTGGGTGCCGATGCACCGACCACCCCGCTCAGAACGTATAGCTGACCTTGCCGAACGCCGTGCGGCCGAGCGTGTTGTAGCCGTACGCGGTCATGTACTGACGGTCGAACAGGTTCGACAGCGTGGCGGACACCGTCAGGTGCGCGTTGATCCTGTACGACGCGCGCAGGTTCACGCTCAGGTACGACGGCAGGTACGTCGTGTTGGCCGGATCGTCGAACGTCGTGCCGCCGTAGCTCAGCGACGCGCCCGTGCTCAGCGCGTGCAGATGGAATTCGTCCCACGTGTGGTCGACGTTCACGCTGACGGTCTGGCGCGGCCGGCGGTTGAGCCAGCTGTCGTTGGTCTCGTCCTGCGGATTCAGGATCCCGATCGCGACGCTGACCGGCGTATAGCGGCCGATCGTGCCCTTGTACGACAGGTCGATGCCGCGGATATGCGCACGGCCGATGTTGATCGGCGAGAACGTCGCGGGGTTGTACGCGATCAGGTTGCTGACGCGCGTGTCGTAGATCGCGGCGCTGAACGTGCCGTACGCGGTGTTCGCGTCGAGCGCGGCCTCGACCGAATCGCTGCGTTCCGGGCTCAGGTCCGGATTGCCGTAGCCCGGGTAGTACAGGTCGTTGAACGACGGCAGGCGGAACGCATTGCCGTACGACACGCGCGCCGTATAGACCGGCGTAATGGCCCACGACAGCGCGGCGTTGCCGGTGTTCACGGCCTTCCCGGCAATGATCTCGTGGCGGCCCGCGACGAACATCGTCACGCTGCCGAGCGTCGCCGACTGATGCAGCGAGAACGCGGAATCGTTGCGCGTCGGCACGCCGTCCGGCACGTCGACCGGCAGGAACGCCTGTTCGCGCGTGAAGTCGTACGCCACCTTCGTCTCGCCCGACAGCGGCAGGCCGAACAGATGGAAGCCGTGCGCCTGATGGGTCAGCGACGTCGACGAGCTGATGCGCTGCGAGTTGATCTGGTCGGTCGGGATGGCCGGGTCGCTCGCGTACAGGAACTGGCGATCGTTCGCATAACCGAACGACTGGTCGAATTGCGTGTCGGGGGTGACGTCGAGATGGAACGCGAGGCCCGTCGTCAGCTGATGATCGAGCTCGCGGTTCGCAAAGCCGGCGTTGTCATAGGACAGGTCGGAGCGGTGGTACAGCGCGAACGTCGAGATCGACCAGTTGTCGCGCGCATAGCCGAGGCGCGCATCGAGGTCCTGCGCGTGATACGGATTGCGGCCGTCTTCGTGGTAGGGCAACACGGGCCGCGTTGCGTCGATGCCCGCCGTGTTGTAGTCGTGCAGGCCGAGCGTGTAGGTGAGGCCACCCAGCGCGGCGAGCGGCCCCGTCGACGGCACGGTGCCCGACGTTCGCAACTGCGTGTCGAAGGTCTTGTTCGAGCCGCCGCCGAACGACACGGTGGTCTGGTTCGGCTGGCCGGCGGCGCGGCGCGTGAACAGCTGCACGACGCCGCCCATCGCGTTCGCGCCGAACGACGCGGCGGCCGGCCCCGAGATCACCTCGACGCGCTCGAACGCTTCGGTCGGCAGGTCGGCCCACGGCGCGATGCCGGTGGTCGGCGAGCCGATCCGGATGCCGTCGATGAACACCGCGACCTGGCTGGCCGACGAGCCGCGGATGCTGACCGACGCCGACGAACCCGGGCCGCCGTTCTGCGAGACGGTCACGCCCGGCAGCGTCGCGAGCGCCTGCGTGATGCTCGGGTCGCTCGGCGACAGCCGGTCGAGATCGGCGCGCGTGAGCACCTGCGTCGTCGCATAGCGCTGGTCGAACGACTCGGGCAGATGCCGCGTGTCGGTCACGCTGATCGTCGGCAGGTCGGCGCCTTCGGCGGGTTGGGGCGGCTGCGCGGGCGGCATGTCGCCGGCGGCGTGGGCGATCGGGGAGAGCAGCGCCGTGGCGGCGGACGTGGCGAGAAGGTGGCGAAGATTCATGAGGCAGCGAGGGTGATCGTGTTGCAGGTACGGCGAGCGTAAGCGGGTGGCGGCGAGTACCGCCTGGTTGTCGTTGGTCTATCGCGGGACCGGCCAGCGTGGGCGGCATTCACGCGTGTCGTCATGACGCGTGCCGCGCGACACGGCACGGCACACGCGTGCGGACACGCCGCGCGGACTGGCCGCGCAACGGCACGACGCTTCCGGCGTGGAAGCGGAGGCGGAAAGATCGGACATCCGAAGGGTCCTGAGGTCGGGCCGTCCATGCAACGGGGCGACCGCCAAAGGCGGTGCTGGCGCATCGGGACACCCCGCCCGGTGCGGCTGCTTGGACCTCGGGTCGATGGCAGGTCTCCTGGCTCGCGGGTCGCGATTCGCACCGGCCTTCCCGGTTTCCCAGTGGCATGGGGTGGTGCGGATTCGCCGCTCACAGTTGCGGGGGCAGCCGCAGATTCGAGGCACGGCCTCTCCTGCGTTCCCTTTTGATCCCGTTCCCGGGAACCATCAGCGCGCAAGCGTAATGGCGAGCGCGCCGGCGCGTCAATTATCGAAGTGCGCAGGGATGCGAAAAAACGTCAGTGTTCGCCGGATGCTTTCTAAATCATTTCAATTCGAGCCTTCGCACCGCGTTTCATGTCTGACGAAACGCACCGCCGGCGGCGCTGCAATCGCGCCGGAACCGGCTCGGCGCGATGCCCGTCCATCGCACGAACGCCCGCCGAAACGCTTCTTCGCCACCGAACCCGAGATGCGCGGCGATTCGCGCGACCGGCCAGTCCGACTCGCGCAGGCAGCGCCGCGCGACGTCGGCGAGGCACTGTTCGCGCAATGCGTGATAGCCGCTGCCTTCGGCCGCCAGCCGCCGCCGCAACGTCGCTTCGCTGACGCCGAGCCATGTCGCCAGCGCCGCGAGCGCGGGCAGCGCCTGTTCGCGCGCGAGCGCCGCATCGAGAAAGCCGCGCACCTGCTGCGCCCATGACACGACGGCCGGCGCGGCATCGATCAGCCCAAACGGAAAATCGACGAGAAACGCGGCCAGCTCGCCCGGCTGGCGGATCACGCGTGCATCGAGCCGCACCGCGTCGAACGCGAAGCCGTAGGTCTTGCGGCCGACGTCGACCGGCGCGTTGAACAGCCCGAGCAGCGGCATTGCGTCTTCGCGGCGCGGATGGCCGAGCCAGACTTCGTCCGGCCGCAGCGGCTGCCCGATCAGCCAGCCGAACAGTTGCAGATAGCAGAACAGCCCCGTCAGGTCGACGAGGCACGCGGCGGGGCTGCGCGTGCGGCGCAGCGAATCCATCCGGAACGTCGCGCGTCCGTCGCGCACCGCGAGCGACAGCGCGCCGGCGCGCGGCGTCAGCATCTCGCAGAACTCGGCGGCGCAGCGGATCGCGTCGGCGAGCGTCGCGCAACTGAGCAGGCACCGGCACATCAGGTCGACTTCCTGCTTGCGCATCGGCGGATGGCCGTCGCCGCGCGCGACCTGCGCCTCGAGCCGCTCGATCGCGTCGCGGTACAGCGCGACGAAGCCGCCGTGTGTCGTCGTCGACGCAGCAGCAACGGCAGGCGGCGCAGGCCGTTGCGCCGGCGGCACGCCGCTGCGCGCCAGTTCGTCGAGCAGACGGGCACCGAAGCCCGGCAGCACGCGGCCGCGTGCCGGCAATGCGCGCTGTTTCATATGTCTCCCGGTTTGAGCGTCCTGACAGGGGCCGGTGAGCGCGCCGGTAGGGGTTCGCCGACCGCCGCCACGCAAGAATGCTACTCACGCCGGCCGCTTCCGGCCTCGCCGGAACGGCGTAGGCGGCCGGCATCGCATCCCGCCACGAACCACCCGAGACGACCCGCGAATGATTCAGATCGTAGACGAAATCACCCTCGCGCCCGAGCGCATTCCCGACGTGCTGGCGCTGCTGCGCGACCGCTATTTGCCGGGCCACGCGGCACGCGGACTGACGGCGGCCGGCCGCTGGGTGTCGCCGCCCGTCGCGGTGCCGGGGCAGCCGAGCACGCTGTGGCTGACGTGGCAGGTCGCCGATGCGCCGTCGTACTACCGGATTCGCGCGTTGACCGACGGCGACGTGGTTGCGTTCTGGATGGCCGTCGACGCACTGTGCGACGCCCGCCGCCGCCATGTGATGACGGATGCCGATGCGCCGCTGTCCGCACTGACGGAGATCGACCATGCGGCATGACACGGCTCAGATATTCGTTTCGGCGACCGGCGATGCCGGCGCATTCGAGCACGCGTTGCGCGATGCCGCGCAGGCGTTGCCCGGCGCGACCCGCGTGGCGCTCGCGCGCAATCTCGACGGCTGCTGGGGCGCGGGCGACTACACGCTCGACGTGCTGCGCGACGAACGGGCGACCGGCCACGCGACGGATTTCGCCGCGCTGGCCGGCCTGCCGGGCGTCGTGCGGATCGACGGCGCGGCGTGTCATGCGATCGGCGGCGGCCTGCGCGAACCGGCGCTGCGCGACGGCGTATGGCGCACGCTGATGCTGCGCGTGCGGCCCACGGCCGGCGAAGCGCAGGTGGGCGATCTCGAGCGCGAACTGCTGCGCATGCCGGCATTCATGCCCGGGATCCGCAACTGGCGGCTGAGCCGGATCGTGACGCCGGGCATGTGGACCCACGTCTGGCAACAGGAATTCGCGCACGTCGGCGATCTGCTCGGCGAATACCTGCTGCATCCGTATCACTGGGGCTGGGTCGACCGCCGCTTCGACGCCGAAAGCCCCGACTGGACGGTCGAGGCGATCTCGCACGCGTTCTGTCCGCTCGCGTCGAGCCTGCTGGCCGACACGGCGGCGTGACGCGCGACGCGCACGCGACCCGCCGCAATGCAAACGACAACACCGGAGACACCACCATGCGAGCCTTGCTGATCGACCGCGTCGGCCATTCCGACGCGCTGCGACTGGCCGACGTTCCCGCCCCGAAGCCGGGCCCCGGCGATGTGCTGATCCGCGTCGCGTACGCGGGCGTCAATCCCGCCGACTGGAAATGCCGCGAAGGCTATCTCGGCGCGTTCATGCAAATGACGTTTCCATTCGTGATCGGGTTCGACGCGGCAGGTGTGGTGGCGGCGGTCGGCGACGGCGTCGAAGGTGTCGCGCCCGGGATGCGCGTATTCGCGCAGACCGACGTCGGCGCGGGGCGCTGGGGCGCGTATGCGGAATACGTCGCGGTGCGGCACGACTCGGTCGTGCGCCTGCCCGACGCGGTCGGCTTCGCGGAAGCGGCCGCCACGCCGACGCCCGCGCTGGCCGCATGGGCCGGCCTGTTCGACGACGGCGGGCTGCGGGCCGGGCAAACCGTGCTCGTGCACGGCGGCGCGGGCGCGGTCGGCACCTTCGCGATCCAGCTTGCCGCCCAGGCCGGCGCACGCGTCGTGGCGACGTGCTCGGCGCGCAACCGCCCGAGCGTCGAAGCGCTCGGCGCGGCGGCGAGCATCGACTATCGCGCGCAGGACATCGCGACGGCCGTGCGGGCGTGGGCGCCCGGCGGCGTCGATCTCGTGCTCGATGCGGTCGGCGGCGACACGCTGCCCGCCGCACTCGACCTGCTGGCGCCGGGCGGCACGCTCGTGACCATCATGACGCTCGCGCCCGGCGATGCGCAGCGGCTGGCCGCGACGGGCGCGGAGGCCGCGCGGCGCGGGCTGCGCACCGCGATGACCTACAGCCGGATGCCGAGCGGCGCCACGCTTTCATCGATCGCCGAGCGGCTCGGCATGCGCACGCTGCGCGTGCCGCGCTTCGACAGTTTTCCGCTCGAACAGGCGGCGCGCGCGCTCGACCTCGTTCAAACGGGCGACGCGAAAACCAAGTTCGTGCTGCACGTTGCGGATATCGCGGGCTGACGCATAACGCTCCCCGACACACCATCACCTACACCGGAGACATCATGACCGACCACCGAACCGCGACGCTCGCGGGCAAATGCGCGCTCGTGACCGGCGCGAGCCGCGGCATCGGCCGCGCGATCGCGCAGCGCCTCGCAGCCGAAGGCGCGACCGTCGTCGTGACGGCGCGCAGCCTCACGCACTCGGCGACGACCGCCGGCACGCTCGCCGAAACGGTCGCGCTGATCGAGCAGGCCGGCGGCCGCGCGATCGCACTCGCGGCCGACCTGTCGAAGCCGGCCGAGCGCGATGCGCTCGTCGCGCGCGCGGCCGAGGCGGCCGGCGGCCTCGACATCCTCGTGAACAACGCGGGCGTGGCCGACTACGCGTGCGTCGACGCGATGCCGATGACGATGTTCGACGCGACGATCGAACACTACCTGCGCATTCCGTTCGCACTGAGCCAGGCCGCGATTCCGCTGATGCGCGCGCGCGGCGCCGGCTGGATCGTGAACGTCGGCTCGGTCACCGCGCTCGCACCGCTGCGGCCGTTCGACGACTTCGCGCGCGCGGGCGGCGCGACCGTCTATGCGGCGGTCAAGGCCGCGCTGTCGCGTTTCACGCAGGGGCTCGCAGCCGAACTCGAAGCCGACGGCATCGCGGTGAACCTGGTCGCGCCGAGCACCGCGATCCGCACGCCGGGCGCGGCCCGCTATATCCCCGAAGGCTATCCGACCGAGGACGTCGCGTATCTGGCGGAAACCGCGCTCGCGCTGTGCAGCCTGCCGGCGCGCGAGCGCACGGGCCTCGTCACGCACAGCCTGCATTTTCCGATGTCGCAGGCGCTCGCGGTGCGCTCGCTCGACGGCCGCACGCCGTTGCCGCCGCCCGAGATTCCGGCGTACGCGCATCCCCATATCGACCCGGCAGGACTGTGACATGACGAACCCGATTCGCTTCGACGGCGGCACCGCCGTGATCACCGGCGCGGCCAGCGGCATCGGCAGCGGGCTCGCGCGCCACGCGGCCGCGCTCGGGATGCGCGTGGTGCTGGCCGACCTCGACCCGGCGAAGCTCGACGCGTTCGCCGCGACGCTCGACACCGACGTGCTGTGCGTGCCGACCGACGTGAGCCGCCCGGAAGCCGTCGACGCGCTGGCCGACGCCGCCTGGCGGCGCTTCGGCGGCGTCGACCTGCTGTTCAACAACGCGGGCGTGATGGCGACCGGCTTCAGCTGGGAAATCACGCCGGAGCGCTTCGAGCGCAGCGTCGCGATCAACGTGCACGGCGTGATGAACGGGATCCGCAGCTTCGTGCCGCGCATGCTCGAGCGCAACGTGCCGGCGCGCGTCGTCAATACCGCGTCGGTCGGCGGGTTCCTGCCGAGCCCGCTGATGTCGCCTTACTCGGCGACGAAATTCGCGGTGGTCGCGCTGACCGAATCGCTGTACGGCGAACTGAAGATGCTCGGCGCGCCGGTCGGCGTGTCGCTGCTCGCGCCGGGCCCGGTGCAGACGGGCATCTTCAACGACCCGTTCGGCGCCGCGCACGACCGGCCCGAAGTACAGGGCTTCGTCGATACGATGCGCGCGATGCTGAACGCGCATGGGCTCACGCCCGACGCGTTCGCGGCGCGCGCGTTCGACGGCATTCGCGACGGGCGCTACTGGCTGATTCCACAGCCGGAGACGCTCGACGGCGCGCTGCAGCGGCGCACCGCGGACATCCTCGCCGCGCGCGATCCGTCGCTGCCGTCGTTGTGATGGCGTGACGCGGGCCGGCCGACCGACGCGGCCGGCTCACGCAGCGTGACCCGCGTTACATATGCATGCCGCCGTGCGTGCGGCCGCTCGGGTCGCCGCCGCGATCGGGCGGCGTATTGTTCTGATCGATCTTCGCGAGCACGAAGCCGGCATGCGGCAGCGCGGCGGGCGAACGGTGGGCTGCCTGCGCGACCGAGGCGTGCGGTGCGTGCAGCAGCGTGGCGGGAAAACCGGATGACGTCACGCCCGGTTGAGCGAACGCCGAAAGGGATGCTGCCGCGAGGGCGGCGGCGACGATCGCGTGCGTGTTCATGGTGACTCCTTCTTCACGACTGACTGCGGGACAACGCATTCAGTCTAGGGCGCGAAACTTAACGCGGCGTGAAGGAGCGGCGGCGCGCGGATGACAGGATGTTCATGCGGTCATCCGCGCGCCGCGACGCATTACGCGGAGGCGGACACCAGCGCGCAGAAGTTCTCGAGATCGACGTTGCCGCCGCTGATCACGATGCCGACGCGCTTGCCTTGCAGTTCGTCCTTCATCCGGCGCGCGGCCGCGAACGACAGGCAGCCGGTCGGCTCGACGACAATCTTCATACGGGTCGCGAAGAAGCGCATGCAGTCGACCAGCTCCGCGTCGGTCGCGGTCAGGATGTCGTCGACGTCGCGCCGCAGGATCGGGAACGTCAGGTTGCCGAGGTGCTGCGTCTGCGCGCCGTCGGCGATCGTGCGCGGCGTGTCGATATGGACGATCGACCCGGACCGGAACGATTGCTGGCCGTCGTTGCCGGCTTCCGGCTCGACGCCGTACAGCTTCGCATGCGGCGACAGCGCGCGCGTCGCGAGCGCCGTGCCCGACAGCAGGCCGCCGCCGCCGAGCGGCGTGAAGACCGCGTCGAGCGGCCCGACTTCGTCGAACAGTTCCTTCGCCGCCGTGCCCTGGCCCGCGATCACGTCCGCGTGGTCGTAGGGCGGCACCAGCGTGAGCCCGTGTTTTTCCGCGAGTTCGCGGCCGATCTGCTCGCGGTCCTCGGTATAGCGGTCGTAGGTCACGACGTTGCCGCCGTAGCCGCGCGTCGCGGCCATCTTCGCGGCCGGCGCGTCCTGCGGCATCACGATCGTCGCGGGGATGCCGAGGATGCGCGCCGACAGCGCGATCGCCTGCGCATGGTTGCCGGACGAGAACGCGACGACGCCGTGGCGCCGCTGCGTCGCGTCGAAGCGCGACAACGCGTTGAACGCGCCGCGGAACTTGAACGCGCCCATGCGCTGCAGGTTCTCGCACTTGAAGAACACCTGCGCGCCGAGCGCTTCGTCGATCGTGCGCGACGTCATCACGGGCGTGCGGTGCGCGTGGCCATCGAGCCGCGCCGCGGCGGCCGCAACGTCGTCGTAGGTGGGGAGGGTCGGAGTGTTCATGAGTCGCTCGTCGGAAGAGTCAGTCAACAGGTAAGCGGGGCGCGCCGCGGGCACGCGTCATTTCGCATCGTTGTATACAGTGGCGCGCGACACGCCGAGGTGCTGCGCGACGATTTCCATCGCGCGGCGCACCTCGAGGAAGCCGTCCGCTTTCAGCGTTTGCATCAGCTCGCGGCGCTGGTCGGTCTTCAGCTCGCGCGGCGTGGTCGCGAGGCGCGTCGCGAACGCGTCGATGCGCTGCCGGATCGCGTCCGCGCCGGCCGGGTCGAGCGTTTCGGCGACCGGCGCGCCTTCGGTGCTGCAGAACTGGTTCAGCATCCCCTGGAAGCCGCGGAACAGCGTGACGTCCGCGTTCAGGCACAGCGCGGCCACATAGCGGCCGCCCGAGTCCTTGATGCCGATCGACGTGCTTTTCGCGGTGCGGCCGTCGGCGAAGCGGTTCGCGTAGTTCGCGAGCACCTGGGGGAAGTCGTCGTCCGCGATGCGGGCGAGCCCGAGTTCGGTCGCCGGATCGCCGATCGCGCGGCCCGACAGGTTGTTGTGGATCGCGAGGATCGCGTGCTCCGGCGTGCGCAGGTCGTGCACGACGACTTCGGTGAACGGCGCGAACATCGCGCCGAGCCCTTCGGCGATGCGCAGCACCTGCTCGATCAGCGACGCCTGTTCCGACTGCGGCCTGGGGCGGGGCGTGGTCATGCGCCGGCCTCGAGCACGGGCGCGCCGGTCGTTTCCGGCCGCGTGATGTCGGCCAGCAGCGGGCGGGCGATCCGCACGTAGTCGGACGCGTCGAGCACGACCGAGCGGTCGAGGCGGCCTGCGTTGAACGCGATTTCGTCGTTGAGTTCGATCAGGGCAGGGTCGACGACGAGCGTCACGTTCGCGTCGAACACGAACGGCGGCACGGCGCCCATCACGCAGCGCGTGACCGCGGCGGCGAGTTCGGGCGGCGCGAGCGTCGCCTTGCGGCGGCCGACCGCGTCGGCGACCTTGCGGAAGTCGATCTTCAGGTGGCCGGGGATCACCGCGAGCGCGGTGGCGTCGCCGCCGTCCTTGAACGTGCAGAGCATCGCTTTCGCGCCCTGTTCGGGACGCGTGCCGCGAAGCGCGGCGATCGCGTCGGATTTGCCTTCGGCCGGGTGATCGAGCACGCGGAACCGCGCGCCCGAGGTGTTCAGCAGTTCGCACAGCGCGTCGAAGACGGGGTAGTCGCTCATGGGGTTCCAGGCAGGAGGGCGCGCATCGCGGTACGCGGGAACGGCGCCTGTCGGTTCGCCGTCGATGGATTGTCCAAGTATAGACGTTTTGTCATGTCGGTGGCAAAAGCGCGAAACATGAATCGCCGAGCCTGTCCTCCCACCAACTGCCGAAAGGCCGTTTCATATCGCGGAATGTGCGCCGAATTCCGGCCGCATCGTCTTCCCGCCGCTTGAAAACCTGTTTTGCATCGCAAAACGCGTTACTTATCTCATTGAAAAACAAGAAGAATTTATATCTTATGTCTTATATAAGAGTTGCTCGACAGTGCGTCGCGGGGCGTTACCATTGAGTCCATGCAGTTCGCTTCGTCACACGGAGCGGGCACGCTGAACCCTTTACTCAAATGCGCTTCGTTCCCAGGAGATTGACATGTCCCAATATCAAGACGACATCAAGGCAGTGGCTGGCTTGAAGGAAAACCACGGCAGCGCGTGGAATGCCATCAGCCCCGAGTATGCGGCCCGCATGCGTGCCCAGAACAAGTTCAAGACGGGGCTCGACATCGCGAAGTACACCGCGAAGATCATGCGCGCCGACATGGCCGCGTACGATGCCGACCCGGCCAAGTACACGCAGTCGCTGGGTTGCTGGCACGGCTTCATCGGCCAGCAGAAGATGATCTCCATCAAGAAGCACTTCAACAGCACCGAACGCCGTTACCTGTACCTGTCGGGCTGGATGGTCGCCGCGCTGCGCTCGGAGTTCGGCCCGCTGCCGGACCAGTCGATGCACGAAAAGACCTCGGTCAGCGCGCTGATCCGCGAGCTGTACACGTTCCTGCGCCAGGCCGATGCACGTGAACTCGGCGGCCTGTTCCGCGAGCTGGACGCCGCCAAGGACGCCGCTGCCAAGGCCGCGATCCAGGAAAAGATCGACAACCACGTGACGCACGTCGTGCCGATCATCGCCGACATCGACGCCGGTTTCGGCAACGCTGAAGCGACCTACCTGCTGGCCAAGCAGTTCATCGAAGCGGGCGCGTGCTGCATCCAGATCGAGAACCAGGTGTCCGACGAGAAGCAGTGCGGCCACCAGGACGGCAAGGTCACGGTGCCGCACGAGGACTTCCTCGCGAAGATCCGCGCGATCCGCTACGCGTTCCTGGAACTGGGCGTGGACGACGGCATCATCGTCGCCCGTACCGACTCGCTCGGCGCCGGCCTGACCAAGCAGATCGCCGTGACCAACGCGCCGGGCGACCTGGGCGACCAGTACAACGCGTTCCTCGACTGCGAGGAACTGTCGGCCGACCAGCTGGGCAACGGTGACGTCGTCATCAAGCGCGACGGCAAGCTGCTGCGTCCGAAGCGCCTGCCGAGCAACCTGTTCCAGTTCCGCGCCGGCACGGGCGAAGCACGCTGCGTGCTCGACTGCATCACGTCGCTGCAGAACGGCGCCGACCTGCTGTGGATCGAAACCGAAAAGCCGCACATCGCGCAGATCGGCGGCATGGTCAGCGAAATCCGCAAGGTCATCCCGAACGCGAAGCTGGTGTACAACAACAGCCCGTCGTTCAACTGGACGCTGAACTTCCGTCAGCAGGCATATGACGCGCTGAAGGCCGCGGGCAAGGACGTGTCGGCCTACGACCGCGCGCAGCTGATGAGCGTCGAGTACGACGAGACCGAACTGGCCAAGCTCGCCGACGAGAAGATCCGCACGTTCCAGGCCGATGCATCGCGTGAAGCCGGCATCTTCCATCACCTGATCACGCTGCCGACGTATCACACGGCCGCGCTGTCGACCGACAACCTCGCGAAGGAATACTTCGGCGACCAGGGCATGCTCGGCTACGTGGCCGGCGTGCAGCGCAAGGAAATCCGCCAGGGCATCGCGTGCGTCAAGCACCAGAACATGTCCGGCTCGGATATCGGCGACGACCACAAGGAATACTTCAGCGGCGAAGCAGCGCTGAAGGCGGCGGGCAAGGACAACACGATGAACCAGTTCTCGTAATCGTCATACCCGCGGCACGACGCCAACCCGTTCATGACGGGTTGGCGTTTTTTTTATCCGCGTTTTATCCGCGCACCGCCTTCACGACGTACTGGCTCGTCGGCACCACGTCGATCTTGTCGAAGTCGATGAAGCGTCCGCAGCTGTCCATCATCTCCGCGACGTTGCGCTGGAATTTCTCCTCGTCGCCGACCGCATCGAAGAACGCGTACGGATCGGTCATCGCCGCGGCCGGGAAGCACTCCTCGACGATCGCGTCGTAGCCGGGCGCCGCATGCGTGAGCGCGCGTACGACCACGTTCTGCACGTACAGGAAGTTATCCTGAGTATCGATCGCGACGCGCGTGTGATGGCCGTGCCACACATCGAGCCACGCTTCGTGCGTGAGGCGCGGCGGGCGCTTCAGGAACGCGAGCTGAGAGAAGCCGCTGGTGCGCTCGCCGGGCCGCGCCGGAAAGCGCGTGTTCGGAATCGGCTGCGATTCGGTGACCAGATACGCGGCCATGTGCGGGACGGCCGCGCGCACCGCGTCGTCGAACGGCTGGCGGAACATCGGGTTCGCACTGTCGATCCATACCGCGACGATGCCGTCGATGCCCGGGTGCGTGTTGGTCTGCTTGAGGCCGGCGGCCGGCGCGACGTCGGCGTCGGCGACGTTCACCTGCACGCCGTGCGCGCCGAGCGACAGCAGCTTGTCGGCGAGCTGCGCGCGCACGCTGCGGCTCCACGGCTCGGGCGCGGCCTGCGCGTCGCGCCACAACACGTAAATGACTTTCTCCATTGCTCCGGCTCCAGGGGGGAATGACGGGATCGGCGGCGCTGCCGCCGGGTTTCAGGAAGCGTTGACGGCCGAATCGGCCGGGCGCGTTGCGTCGTGCGCGTGCGGCGCGAAGCGGTTCGCGGTCAGCGTGAACGACGGCGGAATCGGCGACGTGACGGTTTCGAACAGGCGCTCGTGACGCGTCGCGTGAATGCGCCACACACCGTCGTGCTTCACGTACTGGTCGTCGTAGAACGCGGTGCCGTGCACCAGGTAGTCATCCTCGAGATTGATCGCGTGATCCTCGAGAAACCACACGCCGCACGCGTGACCGGCGGACACCAGCGTGAGCTCGGGATGATGGCCGTGATGCATCGTCAGGAAGGTCGGCTTGCCGATCAGCGCACGCAGGCTCGACACGAACGCGTCGCGGCCGTCGTACGCATAGCGGCCGCCTTGCAGGCGCACCTCGCAATCCTCCGTCACGCATTGTTCGAGCAACGCCCAGTCGTGCGTGTCGATCGCGCGGAAATACCGGTACTTCAGCTGGCGGATCTGCTCGTGCTCGTAGAGCGTGCGGGTCGTCTCGTCCATCGCCGTGTCTCGTGGTGGTGTCCTCCGATCTTAGGAACGAAGCCACTCATGTCACATCGTCTGTTCGGACGAACGCCGCGACGGCCGCGTGCATCTCCGCCTCCACGGACCATCGAGGTTCATCCAAACAGGTGATGGCCGGCCATTCGTGCGGCTGTAACGTGGCGTCGACGCGGCTTCGATCCGCGCACACGAGACCAAGGAGACGGCATGACCCCGATCGAACGAATGGAAGTGCGCGTGCGCAGGCTCGAGGACGCCGACGCGATTCGCCAGCTGAAGGCCCGCTACTTCACGTGCTGCGACCGGAAGGATCCGCAAGGGATGCGCGATTGTTTCGCGCCAGGCACCGTGCACATCGACTATGGCCGGATCGGCACGTTCGAGCATCGCGACGCGCTCGTCGACGTGTTCGAGCGGCTCGGCTGCCACCCGCACATCGTCGAGATGCACCACGGCGTGAATCCGCACATCACCGTGCTCGACGACACGCATGCGCGCGGCACGTGGGGGCTGCATTACCAGATGCTCGACACCGATGCGCGCACGCTCACGCAGCTCGGCGCGACCTACGACGATGAATACCGGAAGGTCGACGGCGAATGGAAAATCGCGGCCACGCGTTGCGTCGTCACGTCGACGCTGTCGGCCCGCTACGACGGCGATGCGCCTGGCGTGCTGTTCGCCGGCGCGCAGCCGTCTGCTGCATAACGAAACGACGCGCGCTCCCCGCGCCGGTCGAGAACATTCCCCCAGGAGACATCGAACATGACACAGAACCACGAGGCGCCGGTCGCCGTCGTGACGGGCGCGTCGCGCGGCGCAGGCAAGGGCATCGCGCGCGCGCTCGGCGCGGCCGGCATGACCGTCTACGTGACGGGCCGCTCGCAGAACGAAGGCGATGCGCCGCTGCCCGGCACGATCCACGAGACCGCGCGCGAGATCGACGCGCTCGGCGGCCGCGGGATCGCGGTCGCGTGCGACCACGCGGACGACGCGCAGGTGAAGGCGCTGTTCGAGCGTGTCGAACGGGAAAGCGGGCGGCTCGACATCCTCGTCAACAACGCGACGTACCTGCACGACCAGCTGATCCTGCCGGGCCCGTTCTGGGAGAAGCCGCTGGACCTCGTGAACATCCTCGACGTCGGGCTGCGTTCGGCCTATGTCGCGAGCTGGCATGCCGCGCCGCTGATGGCGAAGCGCCGCAGCGGGCTGATCGCGTTCACGTCGTCGTTCGGCGCGAGCTGCTACATGCACGGCGCCGCGTACGGCGCGCAGAAATCCGGCGTCGACAAGTTCGCGAAGGACATGGCGGTCGACCTGAAGCCGTTCGACGTCGCGGCCGTGTCGATCTGGATGGGGCCGCTGCGCACCGAGCGCACGACGCGCGTGTGGGACGAGCATCCGGACCTCTACAAGGAATTCTCGCTCGTCGCCGAAAGCCCCGAATTCACCGGCCGCGTGATTCACGCGATCCATGCCGATCCGCAGCGCATGGCGCTGTCCGGGCAGGTGCTGGTCGGCGCGGAAGCCGCGCTGCAATACGGCATTGCCGATCTCGACGGCAAACAGCCGCCGTCGTATCGCGAACTGCTCGGCGGCCCCGTGCAGGCGCATCCGGCAATTGTCGCTTAAGGAGCGCGCATGGGCATGCTCAAGGGCAAGGTCGCGCTCGTGACGGGCGCGGGGCAGGGCGTCGGGCAAGGCGTCGCGCACGCGCTCGCGGCCGAAGGCGCGCAGGTGGCGGTGGTCGGCCGCACGCGCGACAAGCTGGTCGCGACGTGCGATGCGATTCGCGCACGCGGCGGGGTCGCGGAGCCGTTCGTGTGCGACGTGATGGACGCCGCGCAGATCGTGCAGTGCGTCGACGCCGTGGTCGAGCGTTTTCGCGGCGTGCAGATCCTGATCAACAACGCGCAGGTCGTACCGCTCGGCCGCCTGCTCGACGTGACCGACGCGGATTTTCTCGCGGGCCTCGAATCGGGGCCGATCGCCACGCTGCGGATGATGCGCGCGTGTCATCCGCATCTGAAGGGCGATGGCGTGATCGTCAATTTCGCATCGTCGGCCGCGGTGCGCTGGGACACGTCGGGTTACGGCGCCTATGCGGCAACCAAGGAAGCGATTCGTGCGCTCACGCGTGCGGCGGCATGCGAATGGGGCGCCGACGGCATCCGCGTGAACGCGGTCGCGCCGCATGCGCTGTCGCCGGGGCTGAAGGGCTGGGTCGACGCGAACCCGGACGAGGCCGCCGCGTTCTTCCGCACGATCCCGCTCGGCCGCGTCGGCGACTGCGAGCAGGACATCGGGCGCGCGATCGTGTTTCTCGCGAGCCGTGACGCGGCCTACCTGACGGGCGCGACGCTGCCGCTCGACGGCGGGCAGGCGTACTGGGGCTGACGGCTGGCGCGGGATCGCCGCGTCGTCGTCAGCTCGTGATCGGCCGCGCACCGGCGTGCGGCCGGGCGTGGCGGCCAGCAAACGGAACCGGAACCGGAACTGAAATCGAAACGCATCGAAGAGAGAACGACATGAGTCGACTGGAAGGAAAGGTAGCGATCGTCACGGGCGGCGCGCGCGGAATGGGCGCGGCGACGTGCAGGCTGTTCGTCGAAGAGGGCGCGCGCGTCGTGATCGCCGACGTGCTCGACGCGGAAGGCGAGGCGCTTGCGCGCGAGCTCGGCGACGCCGCGCGCTTCATGCGGCTCGACGTGGCCGACGAAGCAAACTGGCAACGCGTGGCCGACGCGACCGTCGAGCAGTTCGGCCGCATCGACGTGCTCGTCAACAACGCGGCGGTGCTGATGTTCGGCGCGATCACCGAGTTGTCGAAACGCGATTTCGAGCGTGCGGTGTCGATCAATCTTGTCGGCACGTTCGTCGGCATCCATACGATCGCGCCGCGCATGATCGCGCAAAAGCGCGGGTCGATCGTCAACATTTCGTCGGTGGACGGGCTGCGCGGCGTGAATGCGCTGGCCGCCTACGTCTCGAGCAAATGGGGCGTGCGCGGGCTGACGAAGGTGGCGGCGCTCGAACTCGGCCACCAGGGCGTGCGCGTGAATTCGATCCATCCCGGTGGCGTGAACACCGCGATGTCGAACCCGACGGGCGCACCGCTCGACGAAGTCAACAAGCACTACACGCACGTGCCGCTGCAGCGTGTCGGCTTGCCTGAGGAAATCGCGCGCGCGACGCTGTTTCTCGCGAGTGACGAAGCGTCGTACTGCAACGGCGCCGAGCTGTCGGTCGACGGCGGGATGGCGGCGGGCGCGTATTACCCCGGATTGCCCGGCGCGCCGTTTTGAGCGGTAGCGTACACAACGCGTGCGCGACGGATGTTTGTGTACGCAACCTAATTCAGGGTTTGCCTGAGTAGCGAAAACGTGAATTCGGACGGCGACGGTTCGGGTGCATCGCATGCGAACGTGTCGCGCCGATTTTGCGCTTTTGCGAAACCCTTGCCGGACGGACGTTCCAGCCGTTTCGTCCCCAAAGCGCACACGGCGGCGCAAAAAAAGGACCTGCCGGCAAGCGGCGTGCCGGCGCGTCGACACAGTTGTTTCTTGTTGCAACGCAACGCCAGCCCAATAACGGCGATGGTATGCTGGCCGATATGGAGTTGTACGGCAGGTTGCTTGCATGGCGAAACTCGCGTTCGCACACTCATACGAGACATCACATTCTCTCGCCCGCATCGCGGCATCGACACGCGCTCCGCTCGCGCGTCCCGCCTTGCGCGTCGCTTCAACCTGCGCTCCGACCGCATTCCCCATCTCGCGGGCTCGCCCCGCATCCCCCATCCCCGCCCAATAATCTGGAGACATTCCCATGTCGCAAAACTCTTTGGCCGAAGCGACGCACGGCCCGCTGATCGCTCCCCCGGCATACGTCAAACATCGCAAGCTGATCGACTGGGTATCGCGGATCGCGGCGCTGACGGAGCCCGAGCGTGTCGTCTGGTGCGACGGCTCGCAGGAAGAAAACGACGCGCTGTGCCAGGCGATGGTCGACCAGGGCACGCTCACGCGCCTGAATCCGGCGAAGCGCCCGAACTCGTATCTCGCGCAGTCCGATCCGTCCGACGTCGCGCGCGTCGAGGACCGCACCTTCATCTGCACCGAATCGCCCGACGACGTCGGCCCGACCAACAACTGGATCGCGCCGGAAGAAATGCGCGAGACGCTGAACGGCCTGTTCCGCGGCTCGATGCGCGGCCGCACGCTGTACGTCGTGCCGTTCTCGATGGGCCCGCTCGGTTCGCCGATCGCGCACGTCGGCGTCGAGCTGTCCGACAGCCCGTACGTGGCCGTGAACATGCGGATCATGACGCGCATGGGCCGCGAGGTGTATGACGTGCTCGGCGAGGACGGCGAATTCGTGCCGTGCGTGCACAGCGTCGGGCATCCGCTCGAAGCGGGCCAGAATGACGTGCCGTGGCCGTGCAACCCGGTCAAGTACATCGTGCATTTCCCCGATACGCGTGAAATCTGGAGCTTCGGCTCCGGCTACGGCGGCAACGCGCTGCTCGGCAAGAAGTGCTTCGCGCTGCGCATCGCGTCGACGATGGGCCGCGACCAGGGCTGGCTCGCCGAACACATGCTGATCCTCGGCGTGACGTCGCCGGCCGGCAAGAAGTATCACGTCGCGGCCGCGTTCCCGTCCGCGTGCGGCAAGACCAACTTCGCGATGCTGATCCCGCCGCAGGGCTTCGACGGCTGGAAGGTCACGACGATCGGCGACGACATCGCGTGGCTGAAGCCCGGCCGCGACGGGCGCCTGTATGCGATCAACCCGGAAGCCGGCTTCTTCGGCGTCGCGCCGGGCACCGGCGTGAAGACCAACCCGAATGCGATCTCGACGCTGAAGGAGAACGTGATCTTCACGAACGTCGCGCTGACGGAAGACGGCGACGTGTGGTGGGAAGGCCTGACCGACACGCCGCCCGCGAAGCTGACGGACTGGCAGGGCAACCCGTGGACGCCGGAGATCGGCAAGGAAACGGGCCGCAAGGCCGCGCATCCGAACTCGCGTTTCACGGCGCCGGCATCGCAATGCCCGTCGATCGACGCGGACTGGGAGAACCCGGCCGGCGTGCCGATCGACGCGTTCATCTTCGGCGGCCGCCGCTCGACGACCGTGCCGCTCGTGACCGAGGCGCGCGACTGGGTCGAAGGCGTGTACATGGCCGCGACGATGGGCTCCGAGACGACCGCCGCCGCGGCCGGCCAGCAGGGTGTGGTGCGCCGCGACCCGTTCGCGATGCTGCCGTTCTGCGGCTACAACATGAGCGATTATTTCGCGCACTGGCTGAAGCTCGGCAAGCAGCTCGAAGGCGCGGGCGCGACGCTGCCGAAGATCTACTGCGTGAACTGGTTCCGCAAGGACGCGAACGGCAAGTTCGTGTGGCCGGGCTTCGGCGAGAACATGCGCGTGCTGAAGTGGATGCTCGATCGCCTCGAAGGCAACGGCGGCGGCGGCGAACATGCGTTCGGCGTGTCGCCGGCGTATGACGACCTGCATTGGGACGGGCTCGACTTCACGCGCGAGCAGTTCGAGGCGGTCACGTCGATGAATGCAAGCGAATGGCGCGAGGAACTGAAGCTGCATGCGGCGCTGTTCGACACGCTGAAGCTGCGTCTGCCCGCGGAGCTGACCGAGACGATGAGGAACATCGAACAGCGTATCGGCGGCTGACGATGCGAGTCGAAGTCACGCGGTAACGACGTAACGCCGTTGCGGCACGAACGTCCCGCCGCCGGCATGCATCGCCGGTGGCGGGACGTTTTCGTTTCTGCTTCGTTTCAGCGTCGCGCGTGCAACGCCGACCGTGCGCTTACGCGCCGCACTGCGCGACCACTTCGTTCACCGCGCGCTGCACGTCGCCGCGCCGGTAGCGCAGCAGCGCGATATCGGCCGGGTCCGGCTCGTACGCCACGACGTTGCCGCGCCCCGTATAGATCGCGATGTCCGGCAGCAGCGGATGCTCCTGGTCGAGCGACGGCACCGGCTGCGGATTGCCGGCCGCGCGAAAGAACGCCGCGAAGTAGTCGGCGAAGCTCAGGTTCTCGTCGCCGACGAGATAGGCCTTGCCGGATTCGCCGCGCTGCAGCGCGCCCCAGATCGCTTCGGACAGCGATTGCGTCGAGATGAAGTTGCTGCCGCCGGCCGGCCCGTACACCGGCAGCCCCGCGAGTTTGCCCTGCGCGTAGCCCGTGTACGCGGCGAACATCTCGTTGCGCAGCCCCGGCACCGAGCCGACCACGAACGGCGCATTCACGCTGCACACCGCGAACGACGGCGACGCGAGCGCGCGCACGCGTTCGTCGGCGAGATGGCGCGAGCGCACGTACGGCACCGTGTCGACGAGCGCCGGCGCGACCTGCGGATAAAAGCTGCCGACCAGCACCGCGCGCTTTACGCCCGCGTCGCGCGCGAGCGCGAAGAAGCGCGGCACCGCGTCGACGTTCGCGCGTTCCCAGTGCGCGGCTTCGTCGGTGCCGGGCGGCAGGTGGCGAATGTCGTTGCCGGCCGCGAACACGACCGCGTCGAATGGCGCGAGATCGTCGCGCGTGAAGTTGCCGGCCACATAGTCGCGCAGCAGCACGTCGAATTGCGCGAGCGCGCTGCCCCGCGCGGGCGGCTTGCGCGCGGCGAGCGTCACGTCGTTGCCTTGCGCGCGCAGATGCAATGCGGCGTGGCCGCCGATGAGGCCGGTGCCGCCGATGATCAGGATTTTCATGGTGTCTCCGGTGGCGGCGCCGCTGCGCCGCTTGAATTGAACCGATGATTGAACGGACGAATCCGTGCGGAACGTCGCTCAGAAATTGAAGCCGTTGCCGGTGACGACCGGCATGTTGGTCCAGAATCCGTTCGGATCGCGATACCAGCCGGCCGCCGCGAGTGCGCCGCCGTCGACGTGAAGCGTCGTGCCGGTGACCCATGCGGCGAGCGGGCTCGCGAGGAACAGCGCGGCGCCCGCGATGTCGCCGGCCGCACCGAAGCGCCCGAGCGGAATCCAGCGCGGGACGTGCGCGCGATGCTCGGGCGCGACCATCGCGCTGACCGGCACCTGCGGCGTCTCGGTGGTCTCCGGCGCGATCTGGTTCACGCGGATGCCGGCCGGCCCGAGTTCGAGCGCGAGGCTTTTCGTGAAGCCGGTCAGCGCGGCCTTGAACGACGCGTACACGGTGCAGTTCGGGATCGCGCGAAAGCCCTCGATCGACGACACGCCGACGATGCTGCTGCCCGCGCCGCGCTTGCGCAGCAACGGCAGCATCGCGCGCGTGACGACGAACACCTGGCGCAGGTTCACGTCGAACAGCCGCGCGATGTCGTCGTCGGTATGGTCGTCGAACGGTTTCGCGATCTGCAGGAAATCGCCGACGTTGTTGACGAGCACGTCGAGCCCGCCGAAGCGGGCGTCGATCGTCCGCGCGAACGCGTTGACCTCGTCGCGGCGTGTGACGTCGACGGTGCCGACCAGCGCGTCGACGCCCGCGGCTTCGAGTGCCTGACGCACGTCCTGCGCGCGGGCGGGATCGACCTCGGCCACCACGACCCGCGCGCCCGCCGCGCCGAACGCTTGCGCGCACGCGCGGCCGATGCCCGCGCCGCCGCCGGTGACCAGCACGGTCTTGCCGGAAAAGGAAATCATCGGAACGCTACTCCTTCGAACGGAAAAGCCACGCGCCGCATCACAGCGACGCAACCAGTTGCGCGTTGTCGATCCGCAGCTCCGCGCCGTTCACGAAGCGCGATTCGTCGGATGCGAGGAACAGCACGAGATTCGCGACGTCCTGCGGATCGCACATGCGTGCCATCGGATCGTTGCCGATGCCGAGCTCGGCCGGATCGAGGCCTGGCATCAGCGCCTGCGTCATCGGTGTCCAGATGCCGTCCGGATGGATCGAGTTGCAGCGGATCCGGTAGCCGCTGCGCTTGCAGTGCACGGCGACGCTGCGCGCGAGCGCCGTTACCGCGCCTTTCGAGCCGGTGTACGCGCACATCATCGGCAGGCCGCCGAGCGCGGCGACCGACGACATCATCACGATCGAGCCCGGCGTGTCGTTGTGCTTCATCGCGCCGATCGCGTACTTGCAGCCGAGGAAATAGCCGTCCGCGTTGACGCGCAGTACGCGTCGCCAGGTGTCGAGGCTCGTGTCCTCGATCGATCCGACCGGGCAGATCGCCGCGTTGTTGACGAGCACGTCGAGGCGGCCGAAGCGCTCGAGCGTCGACGCGATCGCGTGCCGCCAGCCGTCTTCGTCGGCGATGTCCTGATGGACGAACAGCGCGGTGTCGCCGATCTCGCGCGCGAGTGCGCGGCCCGCATCCTCGTCGATGTCGGTGAGCACCACGCGCGCGCCTTCGGCGGCGAGCAGCAGCGCATCCGCGCGGCCGACCCCGCTCGCCGCGCCGGTGATCAGCGCGACCTTGTTTGCGACTCGATTCATGTCCGGTCGATTTCCTGTGACGTTGAAAGAAGGCGGGCGCTCATGCGGCGCCCGGCGCACGGCCGGCCCTGACCGCATCGAGCGCGGCCGCGCCGTAGATCTGCGCGATGGTGGCGTCGACGCGCGGGTTGGCGCGCAGCTCGTGGCCGCCGTCGACCGCGAAGCTCTGGCCGGTGACCCAGCCCGACTCGGGGCCGGCGAGATAGCGCACCGCGTGCGCGATCGCTTCCGGCTCGCCGAGTGAGCCGAGCGGAATCTGGTCGAGGAAGCTGTCGACGAGCGCCCGGTTGTCGAACATCGGCGCGGTGGCCTCCGAGCGCGTGAGGCCCGGTCGCACCGCGTTCACGCGGATCCTCGCGCCGGCCAGTTCCTCGGCGGCCCCGCGCACCAGCGCTTCTAGCGCGGCCTTCGCGGTGCAGTACGCGGTCAGCCAGCGGAAATTGATCTGCGCGGCCGTCGACGAGATGCAGACGATCGTGCCGCCGCCGCTGTCGGCGAGCCGCGGCGCGGCGTGGCGGATCGCGGCGAACGCGCTGTTCAGGTTCAGCTCGATTTCTGCCCGGAAGCTGTCGGCGTCGTGCATCAGCAGCGGCCGGAACCCGGCACCGCCGACGGTCGGCACCACGATGTCGAGCCGGCCGTCGAGCGCCCACGCGGTATCCAGCGCCGCCTGCAGGTCGCCGTCGTCGCACGCGTCGCCGGCATGGATCGCGACGCGGCTGCCGGGCAGCGTGTCGGTCAGGTGCCGCTGCGTGCGTTCGAGTGCATCGCGGCGGCGGCCCATCAGCACGACGGCCGCGCCATCGGCGGCAAGCGCGTGCGCGCAGGCCGCGCCGATGCCGCCGGCGCCGCCCGTGACGAGCGCGGTGCGGCCGGCGAGGGGAAGGGATGCGCGCATCGTTCAGCCCTCCAGCGGCAGGTCTTGCGACCAGTCGACGTGCAGCGTGCGCGCGGCGAAGCGCCACGTGCCGCCGTCGAACACGCAGCGGTCGCGATAGCGCAGCCCCCAGTCGAGCTTGCGCTTCACGCCGTCGCGCACGTACACGTGGCACGCGAGGCAGTAGGTCTCGACGTCGGCCTCACCGCCGTCGAGCGTGGCGAGCTGGTTGTGCACGTGATGCTGGGTGGTTTCGTAGCGCTCGATCACGCGCATGCCGGCGACGATCGCATCGCGGTCGTCGAAACGGAAACCGGGGCCGTCGAGCTGGGCGTCGGCGGTGAAGAGGGTGGCGAGGCGCGGCCAGTCGCGCCGGTCGACGGCCTGCGCGTAACGGCACGCGAGTTCGTACAGCGCGTGGCGGGGATTCGAATCGGTCATGCGGTACTCCCGTGAATGAACGGAAAGACTCGGCCGCGCCGCGAGCGCTGACGCGACGGCATTGCGACGTCGACCCGCAGGTTCGCATCCGGCCGCGCGATCCTCATCATCCATACGGAGCAGGGGCACGATCAGGGAAAACACCGGCGCGACGGCCGCCCATCGTCCGATGGTGCGATGCAGCGGCGAACGCGTGGCATGCGCACGAAGATCACGCGCCCCGTCACGACGGGCTGCGGTACGCGGTTTTCCGATCGCGACGCCGCTGCCACCGCTCGGCGATGCTGCGGCGCCGCACGTCGCGTCAGGGCCGCTTCGCGTTTGCCCCTAGTCGAAATGGACGATGGCCGGCGGGCCGGCGCTGGCTACCGTGCAGTCATCCGGTGCGGTTGCCTGTTTGCCCGAGGCCAGTGCGCCGGACACGAACCGCGATAGCGGCCAACCGGAGGGGACACGATCATGAGACTGACGACTCGCAAGCTGTGCGTATTGGCGACGGGCGCGTTCGCGGCGATGGTGATGGCGCGATATGGCGCCGATCAGGTCCCGGCGCCGCCGTATGCGGCCGGCATCCTGCAATGCCGCTCGCTCGATGCGAACGGCCTGCCGACCGGTTGCGTGCCGATCGATCCTTCGCGCTTCGGTTTCGCCGCACTGCGCGGCATGTGACGACGGCGCGGCCGCGTGCCGCGCCGACTCGATGTCACGTTGACGCCGTCACGATGCGACGGCGACCGGGTGGACGGCGTTCGCTCAGCGCAGTGTCGCGGCGCGGCGCGCTCGCGGCAGTTCGTCCGGCGTGTGCATGCCCCCGGCTTGGCTCGCCGCTGCCGCTCGATTTCCCCGTCGACGACGCGGCGTTCGCGTGCCTGCGATCGCTCGCATCGACGACGCGCCGGCCTGCCGGGCCGGCCGCGCAGCGCCCCGACCACCGCCTTTCACCGAATCCCTTCACGCAGACCCTTGCCTCCATGTCATCCGAATATTCCCTCGCTCGCCCCCTGAATATCCGCGACGTCCATCGCTGGGACGCCGAACACGACGTCGTGATCGTCGGCTTCGGCGCGGCCGGCGCGTGCGCGGCGATCGAAGCCGCGAGCGCCGGCGCCGACACGCTGATCGTCGAGCGCGCGTCGAGCTACGGCGGCACGAGCGCGCTGTCCGGCGGCGAGATCTACCTCGGCGGCAGCGGCGGCACGCCCGCGCAGCGGCAGGCCGGCTTCAGCGACGACACCGAGGACCTGTACCGCTACCTGATGCTCGCGGGCGGCCGCGACGCCGACGAGGCGAAGGTGCGCCTCTATGCGAACGAGAGCCTCGCGCATCACGACTGGCTGGTCGCGCAGGGCGTCACGTACAAGAACACGTTCATCGCCGAGCGGATCGTCGAGCCGGAAACCGACGACTGCCTGATCTGGTCGGGCAGCGAGGAGGCCTGGCCGTTCAGCGAGAGCGCGAAGCCTTGCCCGCGCGGCCACACGCCGCAATGGCCGGGCTGGGGCGGCGGGCAGATGCTGATGCGCGTGCTGGCCGAGCGCGTGCAGGCGCTCGGCGTGTCGACGCGCTACGACACGCGCGCACAGGCGCTGATCGTCGACGATGCCGGCGCGGTGCGCGGCGTCGTGCTGCGCGCGTACGGCGAGACGGCGTTCGTGCGGGCGCGCCGCGCGGTGATCCTGTGCGCGGGCGGCTTCGCGATGAACCGCGACATGGTGCGCCGGCATGCGCCGCAGTTCCTGCGCTCGGCCGAACCGATCGGCAGCCCCGGAGACGACGGCTCGGGCATCCTGCTCGGCCAGAGCGCGGGCGGCGCCGCGATCCACATGGACCAGGGTTTCGTCAGCCTGCCGTTCTACGCGCCCGAATCGCTGATCCGCGGGATCTTCGTGAACGCGCGCGGGCAGCGTTTCATCAACGAGGACGGCTATCACGGCCGCACGGGCCACCACGCGTTCCACCAGGCCGACGACCGGATCTACCTGCTGGTCGACCAGGCGACCTACCAGGAGCCGCCGGACATCGCGCGGATCGGCATCGCGGCGGCCGGCGAGACCTGGGACGAAGTCGAGCGCGACCTGCAGATGCCGGCCGGCACGCTGACGGCGACCGTCGACGTCTACAACCGTCACGCGGCCGAAGGCGTCGATCCGCTGTTCCACAAGGCGAAGAAGTGGCTGAAGCCGCTGATCGAGCCGCCGTTCGTCGCGCTCGATTGCCGGATCGATTACGCGTTCTACCCGCATTTCACGCTGGGCGGGCTCGATACGCTGCCGACCGGGCAGGTGCTCGACGCGGCGCGCACACCGGTGGCGGGCCTCTATGCGGCCGGCCGCACGACCTGCGGGCTGCCGCGCTGGGGCGCCGGGTACAGCTCGGGATTGTCGCTGGCCGATGCGACGTTCTTCGGCCGGCAGGCAGGTCGTCATGCCGCAAGTGCGGCGAGCGACGCGTTGCACGGCGTCGCGTAGCGTCGCCTGCGTGGAGCACGGATCGCGGATCGCAGAACGCACACGGCAAAACACGACGCCCCGGGCAACCGCGTTGCACCGGGGCGTCGTCGTTTCGGCGAGGCGTCAGTCGTTCGTCAGCCGAGATCGAGCGCGTTCGTCAGGTCGCCCGGCGGCGTCGCGCCGCGCGCCGCGAACGCCTTGTCGCGCGCGGCGACGCCGTCGAGCGGCGCGAGCCCGTGCACGCGGCTGATGAAGCGCAGGATCGAGTTCGTGTCGTACATCGTGTGGTCGACGTAACCCTTCTTCGCGAACGGAGAGATCACGAGCGCCGGAATCCGCGAGCCGGGGCCCCAGCGATCGCCGACCGGCGGCGCGACGTGATCCCACCAGCCGCCGTTCTCGTCGTGCGTCATCACGATCACCGTGTTCGCCCACTGCGGGCCGCGCCGGATGCGTTCGATCACGTGCGCGATGTGGCGATCGCCGGATTCGACGTCCGCATAACCCGCGTGCATGTTCAGGTTGCCCTGCGGCTTGTAGAACGCGACGGCCGGCAGGCGGCCTGCGTCGATGTCGGCGATGAAATGATTGGTCGACGGCTCGTCGCCGAGGCCCGCATCGCGCAGGTGCTTGCGGCGCGCGTCGGTGCCCGGCGCGTAGTTCACGAAGTAGTTGAACGGCTGGTGGTGGTACTGGAAATCCGGCACCATGCCGGTGTCGCGGTGCTCGAGCGCGTACTGCCACGCGCCGCTGTACCACGCCCAGTCGACGTTCTTCTCCGACAGGCGGTCGCCGATCGTCGCATGGCCTTGCGGCGGGATCACGCGATGATCGGACGGATCCGCATACGCGGCGTTGCCCGGATCGGCCGGCGGCACGTAGCTCGGCTGATACGGCGGCGCCATCGTGTTGACGCCGTAGCCATCGGGCGTCAGCGGGCCGTCGACCGCGAACTTCGGCGGGCCGTCGAGCGCGGACGCGGGCGAATCGGCGGCGAGCGTCAGGCGCGTGCCGGCCTGATCGTCGCCGTCGACCTTCGACAGCAGCTTCGCCGCATGCGGATGCTTGTGCGCATCCGGATACATCGGCGGCTGCGCGGAAATCAGGAACATGTGGTTCAGCCACGACCCGCCGAAGGCCGCCATGAAGAAGTTGTCGCACAGCGTGTATTGCCGTGCGAGGTTCCACAGCCGCAGCGTGTCGGCGGAATTGCGGTAATGGCCCATCACGAGGCCGCCGGAATCGGCCCACGCGACGAACTGGTCGTTGCGGCCCGCGGCGATCTGCATCTGGTTCTGGTAGAAGCGGTGCCACAGGTCGCGCGTGATCACGCCGTTCGGCAGCGGCTTGCCCTGCGCGTCTGCGATCCGGAACGGCGCGTTCGGCAGCTTGTCGATGTCGCGCTCGGCGATCGCGTAGCGCTGGCCGCCGACTTCCTGCGCCTGCGGCACGAGCCCGCCCCAGATCTTCGGCAGCACCGGCAGCGGCGTCTTGCCGTCGCGATCGAGCTGCCGCGCGTGCTCGGGTTTCACCTCGCTCAGCGGATATTGCACGCCCGGGAAATCGCCGTACAGGTTCGCGAAGCTGCGGTTCTCCGCATAGATCACGACGATGTGGCGCACCTGCCGGCGCAGCGCGTCGTCGAGCCGCAGGTCGGCGGCCGAGCGCGGCGCGCTGCCCGGCGTGGTCTCGCAGCCGCCGAGCGCGACGCCCGCGCCGAGCGCGGCGAGGCCGCCGAGCATGCGGCGGCGGTCGGGATCGGCGGGAAGGTCGTCGGGGCGATCGGGGGTGTCGTTCACGTCGTGTGCTCCTCGGATGGGCGGTTGTCGTTCGATGCGCGGCAGCGTCGCACAGCCTGCCGCGACGCGCGGCGGGACGCAACGGCCGGCGTCGCGCCCGGGCGCGGGCGACGCCGGCTGTCACTAAAATGTCACGAACGCGACTATAACGCGGCCGGCGGCGTCGATGAAAGGCGTTTGTCGGACAATGCGCGACGTCCGCGCGCGAACTAGACTTGAATCACGGGCGGCGCGTTGCGGCGCGCTGCCCGCGCGAACGGCGCCCGGCGGCGCCGTCGCGGTGTCATTCATGCGACGAAACGAGGCGACGATGGCGCGGATCCATTCCGTTTGCGCGTGGCCGGCGATGCCGCGCGCCGACCGGGCGCGCGTGCACGCGTAAGCGCGCGCGTCGACGCGCGCGGCCGGCCCGATGCCATGGACAGGAAATTCGATTACGCAGGATTGCTGATCGCGGCGGGCTTCTTCGTGCTGTTCGCCGCGCAGTTGCTGATGCTGCGTCCGGCGTCGACGATGATCGCGTACAGCGACTTCCACCGGCTCGTTGCCGCGCGGCTCGTCGACGATCTCGAGATCGGACCGGCGACGATCACGGGCACGCTGACGATGCCGCAGGCCGGCACGCTGCTGCCGGCGTCCGAAGTCGCGGCCGTGAAGTCGGACGGCACGCCGCCGCGCTTCAGCACCAACCGCGTGACCGACCCGCAGCTGATCGACACGCTGACCGCCGCCGGTATCCGGTTTCACGGCGCGTCCGACACCGGCTGGATCGCGTCGCTCGCGTCGTGGCTGGTGCCGCTCGTCGCGTTCGTGTTCATCTGGAACCTGATGCTGCGCAAGCGCGGCGGGCTGCAGGATTTCACCGGGATGGGCAAGAGCCGCGCACGCGTGTACGTGCAGCAGGAAACCGGCATCACGTTCGACGACATCGCGGGCATCGACGAGGCGAAGGCCGAGCTGCAGCAGCTCGTCGCGTTCCTGCGCAACCCCGATCGCTACCAGCGGCTCGGCGGCAAGATCCCGAAGGGCGTGCTCGTCGTCGGCGCGCCCGGCACCGGCAAGACGCTGCTCGCGCGCGCGGTGGCCGGCGAGGCGGCCGTGCCGTTCTTCTCGATCAGCGGCTCGGCGTTCGTCGAGATGTTCGTCGGTGTTGGCGCCGCGCGCGTGCGCGACCTGTTCGAGCAGGCGCAGCAGAAGGCGCCGTGCATCGTGTTCGTCGACGAGCTCGACGCGCTCGGCAAGGTGCGCGGCGTCGGTCCGATGTCGGGCAACGACGAGCGCGAGCAGACGCTCAACCAGCTGCTCGTCGAGATGGACGGCTTCCAGGCCGGCTCCGGCGTGATCATCATGGCCGCGACCAACCGGCCGGAGATTCTCGATCCCGCGCTGCTGCGCCCGGGCCGCTTCGACCGTCACATCGCGATCGACCGGCCCGACGTGAACGGCCGCCGCCAGATTCTCGGCGTGCACGTGAAGCGCGTGAAGCTCGCGGCCGAGGTCGATCTCGGCGAACTCGCGTCGCGCACGCCGGGCTTCGTCGGCGCCGATCTCGCGAACGTCGTCAACGAAGCCGCGCTGCATGCGGCGGAACTCGGCAAGCCGGCGATCGGGATGGACGACTTCGACGAGGCGATCGACCGCGCGCTGACGGGCCTCGAGCGCAAGAGCCGCGTGATGAACGCGCAGGAGAAGCTGACGATCGCCTATCACGAAGCCGGCCATGCGCTCGTCGCGGAAAGCCGCGCGCATTGCGATCCGGTGAAGAAGGTGTCGATCATTCCGCGCGGCGTGGCCGCGCTCGGCTACACGCAACAGGTGCCGACGGAGGATCGCTACGTCCTGCGCCGCAGCGAGCTGCTCGATCGGATCGATGCACTGCTCGGCGGGCGCGTCGCGGAAGAACTCGTGTTCGGCGACGTGTCGACGGGCGCGCAGAACGACCTCGAACGCGCGACCGCGATGGCGCGCCACATGGTCATGCAATACGGGATGAGCGAGAAGATCGGGCTCGTCAGCGTCGACGACGGCGAAACGCGCACCGGCATCCCGGGCGCATGGCATGCGGGCGAGGGCCGCTGCAGCGAGCACACCGCACGGATGATCGACGACGAGGTGCATACGCTGTTGACCGACGCGCATGCGCGCGTCGCGGCAACGCTCGGCGAACGCCGCGATGCGCTGGAGCGCATCGCGCGACGGCTGCTCGAGCGCGAAGTGCTCGAACGCGACGCGTTGCAGGCGCTGATCGACGGGCGCGAGGCGCCGGTCGCCGAATCTTCCCTGACCGATCGCGGGCCATGCACGAGCGCGAATGCGCCGGAGCAAGCGTCGGCGATCGAGCGCGATTTCGTCGCATACGGGCCGCCGCGCGAACCCGAACGCTGAAGCGCGGACCGCTCGCGCAGCCGGCGGGCGGCCATGATCGCGCCGCGCCTTCGCTGCAATTCGCACTTGCCGGCACGCCGTTGCGCCGGCGTTCTCTTTCCCTTTTTCGAGTCACGGAGTCGCCATGAGCGAGGCACACGTATCGGTGGATGTCGCGCAGCATGCGCGTTTCAGTTTCGAAGTCACGTTTGCCGGCACCGAGCTTTCGCCGGTGCTCACCGACGAGCCGCCGCCGCTCGGTGCCGGCCGCGGCCCGAATCCGGTCCGGCTGCTGGCCGCGGCGGTCGCGAGCTGCCTCGCGGCGAGCCTGTTGTTCGCGCTCGAGAAACAGCGCGTCGATCCGCAGCCGGTCACCGCGCATATTGACGTCGACATGGTGCAGAACGACGCGGGCAGGGTGCGCGTCGGCGCGATGGCCGTGACGCTGTCGGTCGGCAAGGCATGGGCCGATCTCGCGGCGGCGACGCGCATGCTCGACCGGTTCGATGCGTATTGCGTGGTGACCGAGAGCATGCGCGAAGGCATTCCGATCGCGGTGGCGGTGCAGGACGTGAACGGTGCGGTGCTCGACCGCGAGACGACCGGCGTGTAAGCGAGCGACAGGACCCGGGCGTCAGGACACGGTCGCGGCGGCGACTTCCGCCGCCTCGGCGAGCGCCTCGAGAAAGCGCGTGCGCCACCAGTGCACGTCGGTCTTGCGCACGATCGCCATCAGCGCGTCGTGACGCTGGCGGCGTTCGTCGAGCGGCATCGTGAGCGCGCGCTGGATCGCCTGCGCGGTGCCCTGCGTGTCGTACGGATTGACGAGCAGCGCAGGCTTCAGCTGCTCGGCCGCGCCCGCGAAACGCGACAGCACGAGCACGCCCGGGTCGGCCTCGTCCTGCGCGGCGAGAAACTCCTTCGCGACCAGGTTCATCCCGTCGCGCAGCGGCGTGACGAGCGCGACGCGGCTCGCGCGGTAGAGGCCCGGCAAGCGCTTGCGCGCGACCGTGCGGTGGATGTAGCGCATCGGCATCCACTCGAGTTCGCCGTAATCGCCGTTGATCGCGCCGCACAGGCTGTCCATCTCGCGCCGCAGGTCGTCGTACGCACCGAGATCCTCGCGGCTCGGCGCGGCGATCTGGATCAGCGTCGCGCGGTCGCGGTTCTCCGGATACTGTTCGAGCAGCTGACGGAACGCGTGCACGCGCTGCGGCAGCCCCTTCGTATAGTCGAGCCGGTCGACGCCGACGAGCAGCTGGCGGCGCGAATACTCGTCGCGCATCCGCTCGAACATGTCGATGCCGTCGCGATTCTCCGCGAGCGCCGTGAACTCGTCGACGTTGATGCCGATCGGGAACGCACCGGCCGACAGCGTGCGGCCGAACGCGCGCAGGCGGCCGTCCGGCAGCCGCGCGGCGCCGGCTTCCGCCTCGACGTAGTGCTCGAAGTGAAGCAGGTCCGATTCGGTCTGGAAGCCGACGAGATCGTAGGCGAACAGCGAGCGCATCAGCCACTCGTGCTCCGGGATCGCGGCCATGATCGGCGGCGGCGGCATCGGAATGTGCAGGAAGAAACCGATCGGGTTCGTGCAGCCCGTCGCGCGCAGCTCGGCGGCGAGCGGAATCAGCTGATAGTCGTGGACCCAGACGATATCGTCGGGGCGCAGCAGCGTGCTCAGCTTGCGCGCGAACAGCTGGTTCACGCGCCGGTATCCGTCCGCAAAGCGGCGGTCGAACTGTGCGAGATCGAGGCGGTAGTGGAACACTGGCCACAGCACGTTGTTCGAGTAGCCGAGGTAGTACGCGTCGTAATCCTGCGGATCGAGATCGATCGTCGCGAGCTGGATGCCGCCGACGTTCTGGATCTGCACGTCTTCGCCGTGCGCGGGATGGTCGCCGTCGCCGCGCAGCCTGCCGCTCCACCCGAACCAGACGCCGCCCGATTCCTGCAGGCTGTCTTTCACGGCCACGGCAAGCCCGCCTGCCGCGGCCTTACGGGGATCTGCAATACGATTGGATACGACGACGAGTCGGCTCACCAGCTCTCCTGCGAATGGTTGGGGAAGGTTCGTGCGGCCAGGGCGTGAGGCGGACGCCGCCATCGACGCGTGGCGCGATGGGGCCGCGATACGAGCGGACGGGAATCAGGGCGCGCGATTCGCCGTCCGAACGTGGAGTGCTTTTTTTAGGATACTCGTCATTCGGCTGATTTAAAAGTGCATGACCGGGATCAATGATCCTGGCTATCGGTGCGATGCAGTGCGATGCGCGGCGTTCCGCGCGTTCGACCGGCAGGACCGGAAATTGCACGGCACTGCAGCGGCCGTGTGCGCAACGGAAGGTGGAGGGCCGGAGAAGGGAGAGCGAAGGCGAGGGCGATCGATCGTGTTCGGTCACGCCGGCGCGGTCGATCGCGACGGTTTCGATCGACGCAGGCGGGCTGCGCCGATCGATCATGGCGGGCGTTGGCGCCGCGCGGGACGCGTGGCGCGAACGCACCGGCGCGCGATCAGAACGTCGTGCGCAGGCCGGCCATCACGCTGCGGCCGCCTTCCGGCGCGAAGCCGCGCACGACCGAGGTCGCATAGCGGATCTCCTGGTTCGTCAGGTTGTCGCCGCGCAGGTACGCGAGCCAGTGCGTCGCGCCGACACGGAACTTGTACGTCAGCATCACGCCAAGCGACGTGTAGCCGTCCGTCGGAAAGTCGTTGTCGGGCACACGATGCTGCGACCACGCGTGCGTGACCTGCGCGCGTGCGCCGAACGGGCCGTAGCCGTAGTCGGCCGCGAGCGTCACGCGCAGCGGCGCGATCCGCGGCAGCGGCTGGCCGGTGTCGACGTTGCGCGCATGCGTGTAGTCGGCGGTCAGTTCCAGGTCGACCGTATGGCCGCGCTGCGCGAACGCGCGCCATTTGCCGTCGAGTTCGACGCCATAGAACTCGGCGCGCACGCCGCGATAGATTGCTTCGTTGAGCGTATCACCGGCGCCGGGCGCGACCGGTTCGCCGTCGCCGTTCACGACGCGGCCCGTGTTGTACTCGGTCAGGTAGTTCGAGAAGCGGTTGTAGAACACGCCGACGCTGCCGCGGTTCGGGCCGCTCGCGTAGCGCAGCGACAGGTCGGTCGACACGGCCTTTTCCTTCGACGCGTTCGGGTTGCCGATCAGGAACTGGCCGGTCGCATCGTGCGGGCCGTTCGAGTACAGCTCGTAGAAGGTCGGCGCGCGCTCCGTGTAGGCGACGTTCGCCGCGACCGACCACACGGGCGTCAGCGAGAACAGCGCGCCGGCCGAGACGCTGCCGGCATTGAAGTCGCGCGGCTGCGCGAGCGCGAATTTCTCGACGCCGGCCGGATCGGGATCGACCTTCACGTGCTCGAAGCGCCCGCCGACGCTCAGCTTCAGCGCCGGGACGACCTGCCATTCCTCGAGACCGAACAGCGCGACGCTGTTCGTGCGCGTCGACGGCACGAGCGTTTCGTCGCCGAGCGCCGAGAACGTGTTCTGGCCGAACTGCACGCCGATCGCGCCTTCGAACGGGCCGATCCTGCGATGCCGCGCCTCGATGCGCGCTTCGTAGCCGCGGTTGCGGAAGGTGGTGGCGGTCTCGCCGTTGTCGACTTCCTTGTGGCGATAGTCGGTGTACGCGAAGTCGAACTTCAGCTTCGTGAACGGGCCGCTCAGGTTGCGTATCTCGGACGCGAACGCGAGCCGTTCCTGGCGCATCCGCAGGCGCACGTCGTCCTCGGCGACGGAGCCGTAGTTCGACTCGTAGCCGCTGTACGACAGGCCCGCGAAACCGTCGGCCCACGTGTACGACGCGCCGAGCGCGCCGCCATGCACGCGGCCGTCGCTGTTCGGCACGTTGCCGTACGGTTGCGGCGTATCGGGATCGTCGATCGCGCGTTGCTGGCTGCTGCGTGCGTAGCCGGGAATCCGCAGCTTGCTCGTTTCACGGTCGAACGCGTCGACATGGAACGCGAAGCGGCCGTTGCCGCCTTCGACCTGCGCCGCGCCCGCGCGCACCGAGTTCGCGCCGCCGTAGCGCGCGTCGAGCGCGCCCGTCACGCCTTCGATCGCTTCCCGCGGAATCCGGTTGTCGATCGTGTTGACGACGCCGCCGACCGCGTTGCCGCCGTACAGCAGCGCGGCCGGACCGCGCACGATCTCGACGCGCTCGATCGACAGCGGATCCTGCGGCACCGCGTGGTCGTACGACAGCGACGACGCGTCGTAGGCGGCGACGCCGTTCTGCAGCAGCCGGATCCGGTCGCCGTCCATCCCGCGAATGATCGGGCGGCCGACCATCGGCCCGTAGGTGGTGGTCGACACGCCGGGCAGGCCGTTGAGCGTTTCGCCGAGCGAATCGGCCTGGCGGCGCGTCAGCGCATCGCCGGACAGTTGCGCGGTCGGCGCGATCAGCTCGGTGTCGCCGAGCGGGTTCGCGGTCACGAAGATCGGCGCGAGCGGTGTGGTCCGCGGCGGCGAAGACGGGGGTGGCGTCTCGGCCTGCGCGTGCGCGACGGCGGCGAACAGCATCAGCGAAACGGGCGAGAGCGGGCGAAGCGGTAGACGAGGGAGGTCGCGCATGGTCGGTGAATCGGTTGGTATCGGATCGGAAAGCGAGCCATGCGGGTCAAGGCTGGATACGATATATTGTTGCATTTCCGGCGCGTAATGACCCGGTTGGATTGGACTCGGCGTAGCCCGGCCACCGGGTTGAGAGGGTTTCAGGTGGACGAGATCGCGAAATGATATGTTATATCATTTCAAATTCCAAGCGAAACGGCGGCATGCCGCAGGGTTTCCGACAAGCTGCGGAAACGGCGGCGAAAGCAGAGCCGGGCCGTCAAACCCGCGCCGGCACCGGTGGCCCACGCAACAGGTCTCGCGATGAATCTGTCACCGTCGCGCGCGTTTCCCGCTCCGTTGATACGCATCAAGTCGTTCCGGTTTCGAGCCCGGATACTGGCCCGGTCATCGACCAGACAGGAGCGACGCATGACTCAAACCATGAAGGCGGCGGTGGTCCACGCGTTCGGCGAACCGTTGCGCATCGAGGAGGTGCCGGTCCCGACGCCGGGCCCGGGCCAGATCCTCGTCAACATCAAGGCTTCGGGCGTCTGCCACACCGACCTGCACGCAGCCGACGGCGACTGGCCCGTGAAGCCGACGCTGCCGTTCATTCCGGGCCACGAAGGCGTGGGCGTCGTCGCGGCGGTCGGGGCGGGCGTCACGCACGTGCGCGAGGGCGACCGCGTCGGCGTGCCCTGGCTCTATACGGCATGCGGTCACTGCGAGTACTGCCACACCGGCTGGGAAACCCTTTGCCACGGGCAGCAGAACACCGGCTATTCGGTCAACGGCAGCTATGCGGAATACGTGCTGGCCGACCCCGACTACGTCGGCCATCTGCCCGCGCAGGTCGCGTTCGACGAGATCGCGCCGATCCTGTGCGCGGGCGTGACCGTCTACAAGGGCATCCGCGTCACCGACACGCGTCCGGGCCAGTGGCTCGCGATTTCGGGCATCGGCGGGCTTGGCCACGTGGCCGTGCAGTACGCGCGCGCGATGGGCCTGCACGTCGCGGCGATCGACGTGTCTCCCGCCAAACTCGCACTCGCGCGCGAACTGGGCGCCGAACTGACGATCGATGCGTCGACCGACGATCCGGCGAAGGTGATCCAGAAGGAGATCGGCGGCGCGCATGGCGTGCTGGTGACGGCGGTGTCGCGCAGCGCGTTCGCGCAGGCGCTCGGGATGGTGCGGCGCGGCGGCACGGTGGCGCTCAACGGCTTGCCGCCCGGCGATTTCCCGCTGCCGATCTTCTCGACGGTGCTGAACGGCATCACGGTGCGCGGCTCGATCGTCGGCACGCGGCGCGACCTGCAGGAATCGCTCGACTTCGCGGCGGACGGGCTGGTGCGCGCGCATATCCATCGCGACCGGCTCGGCAACATCAACGACATATTCGCGCGGCTGCGCGAAGGGAAAGTCGACGGTCGCATCGTGCTGACCGACATGCATTGACGCGCATTCGGGAGCGCTGCCGCGACGCAACGGACGTCGCGGCGGCGCTATGCTCACCCGCGCATCACGGCGCGAAGAACACGTCGGTGCGGTTCGTCAGGTTGCCCGCGTTGGTCTGGACGAAGAACGGATGGAACGACGACGACGGCAGCACGTCGAGCCCCTGGTAATCGCCGATGAAGAAGCCTTCCGCATTCGGCGCGAGCTTCATGTCGAACGGGCCGCCGACGCGCCGCTCGTCTGCGAACGTGGTGCCGTTGTCGTGCGAGATCTTGCGCCAGAACCCGGTCGGCAGCGTCGTCGTATTGCCGGCCAGCAGGTCGCGGAAATCATAGTGGGTGACCATCACCGCGCCGGCATTGTCGACGCGCACCGACGGATTGAACGCGGGACGCCCGGTCGGCGTGTTCACTTGCAGCGGCGCGCTCCAGCTCGCGCCGCCGTCCTTCGACGTCGACAGCGCGATCTCGTCGTAGTTGCCGCCGTTGAAGCGGCTGTCCTGCCATACGACGTAGAGCTGCCCCGACGCCGGATCGATCGCCGGTTCCGGAATGATGTCGCCGGTGCGTACCGGTTCGCCGGTGTTCGGATCGGTCACGCCGACCGTCTGCAGCCCGGCGATCACCTGCGGTTTCGTCCAGGTCGCGCCGTCGTCGGTCGACTTGACGAACGCGACCTTGCCGGCCGCCTTGTTGAACGGCGGCTGGATCAGGTCGAAGAAGTCGTAGAGCGTGCCGGTCTTCGGATCGACGACGATCTGGTTGCCGATCGTCTGCTGGCGCGACGGCACGTTGACGATCACCTTCGCACGGCTCCACGTCTTGCCGCCGTCGACCGTCTTCGAGAAGAACGTCGGCCCGCGGTATGCCTGCGTGTGCAGGTTCGCATACGGGTTGCCGTTCGGCAGTTCGAGGCGGTCCCACACAGCGTAGGCCGTGCCGGCCTTCACCGGGTTCGCCGTCACCGACTCCTTGTCGTTGAAGAACTGCGTCGTCGGTTCGTCGTTCGCGATCAGCACGGCCGGGCTGCTCCATGTCTGTCCGCCGTCGGTCGACACCGAGGCCGCGACCGCGTTGCTGTTGTTCGACTGGTTGAACGAGATCGATACCGAATACGCGGTGCCGTCCGGACCGAACGACACCCACGGATCGGACGCGCGCTCGTACTTGAGCCCGCCGGGTGCGCAGGCGCTGAACGGCTGCGGCGTGCGCGCCCAGGTCGCGCCGCCGTCGAACGTATAGCCCGCGACGAGCCCGTGGGCGCCGCCGTTCGACCAGCGGTCCTGCTGCCACACGCCGATCATGTTGGTCGGGTTCGCGGGGTTGACCGACAGCCACGGTTCGACCTCGGCGTTCACGTAGTTCGTGCCGGGGCCGCCGATGGTGCAGGCGGCGAACGGGCTCGGGCCGGACACGACCACGGGATCGGCATGCGCGGCCGCGGCGGCGGCCATCGCCACGGCCATCGCGGCGGACAGGCGGGTGAGGCTGGGGACAAGCGAGTGGGACACGATCGTGCGTCGCATGGACTGCTCCTCGTTGACGTGCGGCGGCGATGGCGCGGCACGGCGGCACGACGCGCACCGGTACGCGCGGCAACAAATGCCGTGCCATGCGTCGGATCGTGTCGTTCAGGAAGCCGCCGCGGTCATCGCAATCCGCGTGTGCTGGATGCCGCCAGCACGTCGGTCAAGACACCTCTTCGTTTTCATTGCTTGTCGGGTGCGTCCAGGGTTGCGGACGCAACGGGAAGGCCAGGCCGTGCAGACGACGAATGCGTCGAAGTGGATTGCAATGTAGGCGATCGATATGCGGCGCGGCAGGCAATTTTTTGTAACAGTACGTAGCCGGAAAGCGTTGCCGAAGCAATGCCGCCGGAACGCAAAATTTGCCGCCTGAAAGTTCGGAAACCGAATTGAAAGCGCGAATCGAAAGCACGAATCGAAATCGCTATCGATTACGCGGATTCGTGCCCATGCGGCGCGCCGCCGGCGCGGTTCAGCGCTCGGCCGGAAAGCGGTCCTGCAATGCGTGCAGCCAGCGCGCGACGACGTCGAGTTCGGCGTCGGAAAAGCCGTCGCACAGCTTGCCGTTCAGCTCGCGCAGCGCCACGCGCGCGCGCTTGAGCGCCGCGTGTCCTTCGCCGGTCAGGAACAGTCGCGTTGCGCGCCCGTCGTCCGAATCGGCGTGACGCGCAAGCAGGCCGGCCTTCGCCATCCGGTCGGCGAGCCCCGTCATCGCGGACGGCGCCAGTTGCAGTGCCGCGCCGACTTCGCCGATCAGCGCGCCGTCCTGCCTCGCGAGGCAGAACAGCACGCCGGCCTGCGCGGCACTCGCGCGCGCATCGGTCTCGGCCTTGCGGTCGACCCAGCGCTGCACGCGCCGCTGGCCGATGTTCAACAGGAAAAACAGTCGTCGGTCTTCGCTCAAGCTCGGTTCCCGGCTGCAATGGAAAGGGACGGGCGACCCGCATCGCGCGGCGCGTCGAGCGCCTGCGCGAGCCAGTCGGCGACCGCGGGCCACAGCACCGTGCCTGGCCGGCTGCGGAAGAAGCCCATGTGTCCGACCGGCCCGCTGCCCGCGGCGTGCGGATCGATCTGGCGGCGTTCGACGGCCGCCCGGGTCAGGTAGCTTACCAGCAGGTCGATCGCGGGCGGGTTCGCCCACGGATCGTCGTCGAAGCCGAGCACGAGGATCGGCAGCTGCTGCTTCGAGAAGCGCTCGGCTGCGCCGAGCGTCGGATCGTCGAAGAAGTAGCGCGGCAGCGTGGTCCAGCGGCTCCATTCGCGGAACACGCCGGCCGGGAGGTCCTCGCCGAGGCCGAGCCGCTTGCCGGGCACGTAGCCGAGCAGCGCGGACGCGAGCGGGCCGAGCACGCGCAGGATCAGCCGCACCTTCAGCCGCTCGGCCGCGCGGGCGATCAGCCGCGTGCTGCCCGCGTGCGCGGCGACGAGCACGGCCGCGCGCAGGTGCGCGGTGCCGGCCGACAGCCCGATCGCATGGCCGCCGACGCTGTGCCCGACCGCCAGCAGCGGCAGCCCGTCGTGCGTAGCGCGCGCCCACGCGATTGCGGCGCCGACGTCGAGTTCGACCCAGTCGCGCATGCGGGCCTGCAGCGCGCTCAGCCGCGCGGGCCGCGACGCGCCGATGCCGCGATAGTTGTAGGTGAGCGCCGCGAAGCCGCGTTCGGTCAGGAAGCGCGCGAAGCCCGCGTAGAGCCGCTCCGGCACGGCGGTGGCCGGATGGATCAAGACCAGCGCGCGCGGCGGCGCGTCCGGTGACCACAGCGTGCCGCGCAGCGTGTAGCCGTCGGCGGCGGAAAACTCGATGGGTTCTGACGTCATGGCCGTCCTCGTTCCGGGTAGGTATTTCGTATGCGAAATATAGTTCGCCATGTATTTCGCGTGCGAAATATCTGTCGAGGGATCATTCGAACGGCGTCCCGCGAAGCCCGGTGGACGGCGTCGCTGCGCGGCGATCATTCCATAAAACATTTGCATATTTGTATAGCAGAATATTGCGTTTGTCTCATGAAGCGGATCGCCGTATCTTCACCAGTTCCATCCCGTCCGCCAGCCGTCGCGCCAGGCGGACCCAGGGGCGACGCCGTCGCGCGGCCGCCCGCCAACCTCCGGGGAGATCACGTTGTTGAGCCGAATCGTCACGGCGCTGCTGCTCGCGCTCGCCGCGCAGCCGGGCATCGCGAAAGACACCGTCACGCTGCGCGTCGGTGAACAGAACTACTTCAACATCCAGGCATCGATGGAGGCGTCCGGCGTGTTGAAGGACCTGCCTTATACGATCGAGTGGAAGCACTTCCAGGCTGCCGCGCCCGTCGCCGAAAGCCTGAACGGCAACGCGATCGACGTCGGCTTCCTCGGCGATTCCGCGCTGCTCACGCTGGCCGCGCGCGGCGCGCCGGTGAAAGTCGTCGCGGTGTCGCGGCAGAGCCTCGACGGCGTCGCGATCCTCGTGCCGAAGAACTCGCCGGTGCGCACCGTCGCCGACCTGCAGGGCAAGACGATTGCGGTCTGGCGCGGTGCGTGGAGCCAGCAGCTCGTGCTGCGCGCGCTCGAACACGATGGCCTGCGCGCGGATTCCGTCAAGTACGCGTACCTGATGCCGATCGATGCGACCAACGCGCTCGCGAACGGCTCGGTCGACGCCGTGTCGCTGTGGGAGCCGTTCGTCAGCACGCTCGCGCTGCGGCAGGGCGCCCGTCCCGTGACGACCGCGCAGGGCCTGATGCCCGCGCTCAGCTTCGTCGCCGCGAACGAGCAGGCGGCCACGGCCAGGCGCGCGGAGATCACCGATTTCCTGAAGCGCGTGGTGGCGGCACGCCAGTGGGTCGACAGTCATCCGCGCGAGTACGCGGACCTGTGGGCGAAGCGCGCGAAGCTGGAGCCGGACGTCGCGTACCGCTGGCTCAACAACGCGCACCAGCGCGTGGGCCCGGTCGACGACACGGCCGCGAAGGATGCGCAGAACACCGCCGACTTCCTGCACAAGGCCGGCGTGATTCCGGTCGCGTACGACACGGCGAAGCTGCTCGACCGCTCGTATGCGGGCGCGTTCGCGGCGCCCGCGCAGAAGACGGCCGCCGCGCAGTGAGCGTGCTGCAGCACGCAGCCATTTCCGATCGACGACAAGAAGGACCATCGACATGCCCGTCGACATCATCGGCATGATCACCGCGACGCCCGGCGCGGAGGTCGACGTACCGGGCGGGGCCGCCGTCCAGCCCGACTACGTGCGGCGCTTCGCGCAGGCGCACGAAGCCGCCGGCTTCGACCAGATCCTGGTCGGCCATTTCAGCAACGCGGCGGACGGCTTCATCGTCGCGTCGTTCGCGGCCGCCGCGACCGAACATATTCGCATCCTGCTCGCGCACCGGCCGGGCGTGATCGTGCCATCGGCCGCCGCGCGGCAGATCGCGACGCTCGACGTGTTCAGCGGCGGCCGGCTCGCATTGAACGTCGTGTCGGGCGGCGACGATGCCGATCTTCAGCGCGACGGCGATTTCGTGCCGCACGACGCGCGCTACCGCCGCACCGGCGAATATCTCGACGTGCTGAAACGCATCTGGCTGGCCGACACGCCGGTCGATCACGACGGCGAGTTCTATCGGCTGCATGGTGCGTCGCCGGTCGTGAAAGGCGCGCAGCAGCCGCACGTGCCGATCTATTTCGGCGGTTCGTCGCCGGCCGCGCTGGCCGTGGCCGGGCAGCACGCGGATGTCTACATGACGTGGGGCGAGCCGCTCGCGGCCGTGCGCGAGCAGATCGCGCGCGTGCGGGCCGCGGCAGTGCCGTTCGGACGCGCGCCGCGCATCAGCGTGTCGTTTCGGCCGATCGTCGCGGACACCGAAGCCGCCGCGTGGGAGAAGGCCGAGGCGATCCGCGCGCGCGTGCGCGCGGCGCGGCTCGCGAACGGCCAGCCGATCGACGGCCATGCGCCGCAGAACGCAGGGTCGCAACGCCTGATGGCCGCGGCCGCTCAGGGCGACGTGCTCGACGAGCGGTTGTGGATGGGCGTCGCGAACCTGACCGGCGCGCGCTGGAATTCGACCGCGCTCGTCGGCACGCCGGAACAGGTCGCGCGTGCGCTCGGTGCGTATTACACGCTCGGCGTATCGACGTTCCTGATTCGCGGTTTCGATCCGCTCGACGATGCGCTGGATTACGGACGCAAGCTGATTCCTGCGATCCACGCGCACATCGCGGAACTCGACCACCATCGCGATCGCGCGGCGCTGACGGCGTAGGAAACGACGGCCCGCCCACGTCGATTCGCCCCGGCATCTTCTTTAAGGGATGCCGGGGCGATTTCATTTGCTGCGCGACCGATGCGCAGCTCGCTGTGCCGACGCAACGACGCGTCGGCACATCGACACATCGACACATCGAATCAAAACGACGGCAATCCCGGCGGATTCGTCTCCGCGCGCGCGACCGCCTCGCTCTGCAACCCCCAGCGCGCCAGCGCCTGCCCGTAGCGGCCGTTGTCGATCAGCGCGTTCGTCGCGAGCGTCAGCGCCGGCGCGAGCCCGCTGCCGCGGCGCGTCGCGATCGCGACGTCCGCGTTCGCGGGCCAGCCCGCGTTGACGACGCCGACCCGCCGGATCTTGCCGTCGCGCGCGGCTTCGTACGCGAGCGACGCGTTCGGATTCAGCTCGGCATCGGCGCGGCCCGACAGCAGCGCGACGCGTGCCGCCGCATCGTCGTCGAAATAGAGCAGTTCGGTCGGCTTCAGCCCTTGCGCGACGTTGCGCCGGCTCCACTCGAGCAGGATGCGCTCCTGGCTCGTCCCCGCGCCCGTGATGACGCGCAGGCCGGCGACGTCCTTCGGTTCGGCGATCTTCGCGATCGGGCTCGCGGTGCGCACGTAGAAGCCGTGCAGCCCGAGCCGGTAGGTCGTGAAGTCGTATTTCTCCTTGCGCTTCTCGGTCACGCCGACGTTCGAGATCACCGCGTCGTACTTGCCCGACGTGAGCCCGAGCGGCCAGTCGGCCCATGCGATCGGCACCAGCACCAGCGTGCGGCCGAGCGCGTCGGCGACGAGCTGCGCATAGTCGGGATCGGCGCCGACCACGGTGCGTGCGTCGGTCGCATAGGTCGATACCGGTGGCGCGTGCGGCGAGATCGCGACCGTGAAGGCCCCGTCGCGTACCCAGCGGTAGTTGCTTGCCGCGCGAATCGCCGCATCGTCGCGCGCTGCGCGGATCCGGCCGGCCTGGCGCGGATCGAGGTCCGCCGTCGCGGCGGCGGCCTCGGCCGCGTGCCACCGGAGGCCGGCGGCGGCCGCCAGCGTGGCGGTGATGAACTGGCGTCGGTCGATCATCGTCGGTTGCCTCGCAGGTCGTGAGCGGCGTGCATCAGAGCACCCGTGACAGGAACGCGCGTGTGCGCGGATGGGCCGGCGCGTCGAGCACGACGGCGGGCGGCCCCGACTCGACGATGCGGCCCCGCTCCATGAACAGCACGTTGTCCGCGACTTCGCGCGCGAAGCCGATCTCGTGCGTGACGATCACGAGCGTGGTGCCCGAGCGTGCGAGCTCCTTGATCACGTCGAGCACTTCGTTGACCAGTTCGGGATCGAGCGCCGACGTCGGCTCGTCGAACAGCAGCACCTTCGGGCGCAACGCGAGCGCCCGCGCGATCGCGACGCGCTGCTGCTGGCCGCCGGACAGCTGGCGCGGGTACGCATCGGCTTTATCGGCGAGGCCGACGCGCGCGAGCAGCGTGCGCGCGGTGCGTTCGGCGGCCTCGCGCGTGACGCCGCCGACGGCGACCGGCGCCTCGATCAGGTTCTCGAGCACCGTCAGGTGCGGAAACAGGTTGAAGTTCTGGAACACCATGCCGACCGCCGTGCGGCGCTTCAGCACGTCGCGCTCCTTCAACTCGTGCAGCACGTCGCCGTCGCGCCGATAGCCGATCAGCTCGCCGTCGATGTCGATGAAGCCGTCGTCGACGCGCTCGAGATGGTTGATGGTGCGCAGCAGTGTCGACTTGCCCGAACCGGACGGCCCGACGATCACCGTCACGCTGCCGCGCGGTGCGACGAACGACACGTTGTCGAGCACGCGCTGCATGCCGAACTGCTTCGATACGTTGTGCACGGCGACTTCGCCGCCGGTGCGCGGCACCGGAGCGGCCGCGGCGTCATCGTGAGCCGCCGCGCCGGTTGCCGTTGCGTTGCGCGCCGCCGCATGCCGCCACAGCGCACTGACGCGCGCCAGCACGAACGTCAGCGCCGACGGCGGCGGGTTGCGCAGCGCGCCGCGCGCATAGTGGCGCTCGACCTGCACCTGGATCGCGGACAGCACGGTCAGGATGATCAGGTACCAGACGGTCGCGACCATCAGCAGCGGAATCACTTCGAGATTGCGGCGATAGATCACCTGCACCGTGTAGAACAGCTCGGGCATCGCGAGCACGTAGACCATCGACGTGCCTTTCGCGAGCGAGATCAGGTCGTTGAACGCGGTCGGCAGGATCGCGCGCATCGCCTGCGGCAACACGATCCGCGTGGTCTGGCGGCCGCGCGGCAGGCCGAGCGCGGCGGCCGCTTCGAGCTGCCCCTGGTCGACCGCGAGAATGCCGCCGCGAATCACTTCCGCGGAAAACGCCGCGTGGTTCAGCGAGAGGCCGAGCACGGCCGCGAGGAACGGGCTGATCAGGTCGGTGGTCGGTGTGTCGAACCACACGATGTCGGTGAACGGCACGCCGAGCCGCACGTGTTCGTACAGGTAGCCGAGGTTGTTGAGGATCAGCAGCAGCACGATCAGTGGAATCGACCGGAACAGCCACACGAAGGTCCATGCGCTCGCCGCGAGCAGACGCGAGCGCGACAGCCGCGCCAGCGCGACGAACCCGCCGAGCGCGAAGCCGAACACCGCGCCGAGCAGCGTCAGCACCAGCGTGCGCGCGAGCCCGGACAGCACCGGCGGCGACAGGAACCACTCCGCGAACACCGGCCAGCCCCATTGCGGGTTGCCGAGGATCGAATACAGCACGAGTGCGATCAGCACGAGCGCGAGCACGGTGCCGACGGTGCGCGACCGGTGCCGGGCCGGCACGATCCGCAGGTGCGTGCCGGTGTCGCGGGCGCGGGAGGGGGAGAGCGGCGGCACTGCGCCGCCGAGATGGGTCGTGTCGCTCATGTCGGTGAGGGTCCTCGATCGAGTTGGCCGGAAGCGCCGCGCGAGGCGGCGCGTCGGCGTCATGCGTGCGCTTCGGCCGCGTCGTCCTGTTGCTGCACCGCGCCGGGCGCCGCATGGCGGCTCGCCTTGCGCGGCAGGCCGAGGTGGTCGCGCAGCGTGCTGCCCGGCAGGTCGCGGCTATAACGGCCGCGCGCCTCGAGTACCGGAATCACGAGGTCGATGAAGTCGTCGACGCCCTGCGCCTGTACCGGGAAGCCGAGGATGAAGCCGTCGCCGGCACCGGCGTCGTGCCAGCGGATCAGCTCGTCGGCGACGTGCTCGGCCGTGCCGATGAAGTTCGGGCGCGGCGTCGCGACGGCGAGCGCCGTCTCGCGCAGCGTGAGGTGCTTGCGCTTCGCATCGGCCTTGATCCGGTCGGTGGTCGAGCGGAAGCTGTTGCGGCCGATGTCGCCGAGCTCGGGGAACGGCGCATCGAGCGCGTACTGCGTGAAATCGTGGTGATCGAAATAGCGGCCGAGATACGCGAGCGCTTCGTCGATCGTCAGCAGGTCGCGGATCGCCTGGTATTTGTCTTCCGCCTCGGCGGCCGTGCGGCCGACGATCGGCCCGATGCCCGGGAAGATCTTCACGTCGCCGGGCTGCCGCCCGTGCTCGACCGCGCTTTGCTTCACGCGCCGTGTGAACGCGGCCGTTTCGTCGAGCGACGGCGAGTGCGTGAACACGGCGTCCGCGTACTTGCCCGCGAGCCCGATGCCGGTGTCGGACGAGCCGGCCTGGAAGATCACCGGCTGCCCCTGCGGCGAGCGCTGGATGTTCAGCGGGCCGGCGACCTGGAAGAAGCGGCCGTGGTGATCGAGCGTGTGGAGCTTGTCGCGATCGAAGAAGCGACCGGTCGCGCGATCGCGCACGAACGCGTCGTCGTCCCAGCTATCCCACAGCCCCTGCACGACCTCGAGGTATTCGTCGGCGATCTCGTAGCGCAGTTCGTGATCGGGATGCGCCTTGCCGAAATTCTTCGCGGTGCCTTCGAGCGGCGTCGTCACGACGTTCCAGCCCGCGCGCCCGCCGCTGATCGTGTCGAGCGACGCGAGCTGGCGTGCGACCGTGAACGGCTCGCTGTACGACGTCGAGATCGTGCCCGCGAGGCCGATCTTCTTCGTCGCGACCGCGAGCGCCGACAGCACGGTGAGCGGCTCGAAGCGGTTCAGGAAGTGCGGGATCGACTTCTCGTTGATGTAGAGGCCGTCCGCGACGAACGCGAACGCGATGCCGGCGGCTTCCGCCTTGCGCGCGATGCCGATCGCGAAGTCGAGGTTGATGCTCGCGTCCGGCGGGTTGCTCGGGTGCCGCCATGCGTTCATGTGGCTGCCTGCGCCTTGCAGCATCAGGCCGAAGGGAATCGATCGTCGGGTCGTCATGGGCGCGTCACGCGTTCTGGTCGGGGGAAAGGGAGCGAAGGGAGCGGTCGGCCGCGAGGGCCGCCTGCACGGGGGTGATCGACTGCGCGCCGCCGAGCCATTCGGCCGACGCGAGCCGTGCCGCGTAATCGGTCACCGGCGAGTCGATCACGAACGCGTCGACGTCGAGCCGCCGGCTCAGCGCGTCGAGCGCGCGGTGGATGCGCTCGGGCGTATCGGCCAGCACGGTCGGGCGCAACTCGTCGATCCGGTAGTCGGACGCGCCGCTTTGCCGCGCGAATTCGGCCGCGGCCTGCGCGCTCGGCAGGTTGAAGCTCTGGCCGCCGGCGAACTGCAGCTTGAAGATCTTCAGCGGCCCGATCAGTCGCTCGGCCTCCTCGCGGGTCGGTGCGGCGACCGCGTACAGCGCGACGAGCGCTCGCGTGCCGCCTGCGTCGCGGTAGGCGGCCAGCGAGCGTTCGAGGTTCGCGTCGTCGCCGTTGAAGTGCCCCGCGTAGCAGAAGCGCCAGCCGTGTCGGGCGGCGAGCGCACCGCTGTCGGGCGAGCCGCCGAGCAGGATGCGCTCCGGCGCGTGCGGCGGCACCGGCATCGCGACCGCGCCGGCGAGCGGATGATCTTCGGCGACGCCCCAGCCCAGGAACGCATCGAGTTCGGCGAGCTGGCCCGCGAAGCCCGGCTTTTTCGCCTTGTCGTGAAACCACTGCAGCGCGCGCGTGGTCAGCGGCAGCCCGCCGGGCGCCTTGCCGACGCCGAGATCGACGCGGCCCGGCCCGAGCGCGGCGAGCAGCTTGAAGGTTTCGGCGACCTTGAACGGGCTGTAGTGCTGCAGCATCACGCCGCCCGAGCCGACGCGAATGCGCGACGTGTGCGCGAGCAGGTGCGCGACGACGATCTCGGGCGCGGAGCTCGCGAAGCCGGGCGCGCCGTGATGCTCGGCGACCCAGAAGCGCTCGTAACCGAGCTGTTCGGCGCGCTGCGCGAGGGTCGTCGTGAAGCGCAGCGCGTCGGCGGCGGTCGCGCCGTCGGCGATCGGACTCTTGTCCAGCAATGAAAGCGAATAAGACATGGTGATCGGCGTTCCTGCGAAGGCGTGAAGGGGCGGCGCTCAGCTCTTCGGCAAACCCGGCGGATTCGTGCGCGACTGGTCGATCGCTTCGGACGCGAGGTTCCAGCGGTCGAGGATCTGCTGATAGCGGCCGTTCTTGATCAACCCGTTCAGCGCGACCGTCAGCGGATCGGCGAGCCCGCTGCCGCGGCGCGTCGCGATCGCGATGTCGGCCGTGCGCGGCCAGCCGCCGCTGATCGCGCCGACGAGCCGTGTCTTGCCCTGCTGCGCGCTCTGGTACGCGAGCACCGAGTTCACGCTGAACACGGCATCGGCGCGGCCCGACTGCACGGCGACGATCCGCATCGCCTGGTCGTCGTAGTACTGCACCTGCACCGGTTTCAGGCCGTGCGCGACGTTCTCGCGGTCCCACGCGAGCAGGATCTTTTCCTGGTTGGTGCCGGCGTCGGTCACGATGCGCAGCCCCGCGACGTCCTTCGGCTCGCGGATCGACTGGATCTTGCTGTCGTTGCGCACGTAGAAGCCGACCTGGTCCTTGCGGTAGGTCGAGAAATCGAATTTCTGCTTGCGCTCCTCGGTGACGGTGACGTTCGAGATCACGGCGTCGACTTTCCCCGATTCGAGCGCGAGCGGCCAGTCGGCCCACGCGAGCGGGACGATCTTCAGCTTGCGGCCGAGGCTGTCGGACACCAGCTGGCCGACGTCCGCGTCGAAGCCGACCACCGTGCGCGCGTCGGTCGCATACGTGCTGATCGGCGGCAGGCTCGGCGCGACGCCGATGGTCAGCGTGCCGGCTTCGGCGAACTTGAACGACGCGGGCACCGCGCGCTCGACGGCCGCATCGGCCGTGCCGCGCGGGCGGCCGCGCTGCTCGGGGCTCAGGTCGAAGGTCGCGGCGGCCGCGGCGATCGCGGTCACGCCGATCAGCGCGGCGGCCAGCGTGCGGAGCGCACGCGGCGTGAAGGGTACGGCTCGTTGCATGGATGCGTCCTTGTTGTGTTGTCGTCGGGAGCGAGGGAGCGGAATCGGATGACGCGACGCGTTCAGCGCGGCAGCACCGCTTCGGGCAGCGGCGCCCACAGGTCCGCGAGGGTCGACGTGCGCGACGGATCGGCGAGATCCTTGCCGAAGCGCAGGTGGAAATACGCTTCGGGGTCGATCGACGAGTCGAACAGCCGCGTATAGCCGGTGCGGTCGTACAGCGCCCACGCTTCGGGCTGGCGAAAGCCGGTGGTCAGGTACACGCGCCGATAGCCCTGCTGCGCGGCGCGCAGTTCGAGCGCGTCGACGATCAGGCGCGCGAGCCCCTGGCGGCGCAGGTCCGCGCGGGTCCAGATGCGTTTGAGTTCGGCGGTCTGCGCGTCGTAGCGCTTGAATGCGCCGCCGCCGATCGTCTCGCCGTCGCGCAGCAGCAGCACGAACGCGCCTTCGGGCGGCGCGAACAGCTCGGCCGGGTAGCGCGCGAGTTCGTCGCGTGCGGACGCGCGGCTGTCGGGGCGGTACGCGTCGTAGCGCGTCGCGTATTCGTCGATCAGCGCGTCGATCAACGGCTGGGCGCGGACGTCGAGCGGCGTCGTGTCGATGATGCGGTCGTTCGTGGCCATGGGCATCGCGAAGGGCGCGCGATGCGGACGTTCCTGGCGGGGGCGGGGCACATCGCCCGGCCGGTCTGTTCCGTTATCGCGACGCGGTTGTCGTGATGACGGCGGCCGCGGTGCTTCCTGCGCTGCATCCGGCGTGCCGCCGCCGTTTCGAACACGTTAGCGGCGCGGCCGGCAAAGGCGAACGAAGCAATTTCGATAAGGATTTCTCGGGGAGCGTCAGAAGGCTTGCAGGGGGAGTGGGGTGGGGGAGGCGATCGAGAGTAGTGCGGAGCCGAGCCAGTTGGATGTGTGTGCAATACATATGAATGCCGTGGGTTTGCACGCTGTTATTGCTCGATGTTCTATCGGTATTGCCGATTTGGGGGCGATCAGGTTTGGCGGGAAGCGGCCCACTTCCGGTCATTCGCCTGAGCGCTCAGTTGGGCTCGAACGCCATACCGACTCGGAACGCGAACCTGAATCAGTCGATCGCGCGACTTCGCGCCGTCCGATGTTGCCGACAAATGCTCGGGATCCGGTGTCGCTCTCGGCGTGTGACTGCCTCCGCGTGAGCATCGCTTCGCTATCCCTGCAACGCCCACGCAAGATTCTTTTCGGCATCTTTATTACCTTGTTCTGCGGCGCGGCGAAACAACTTGATCGCACGCTCCTTGTCACGGGGTACTGAAATTCCGAACCAATAGAATTTGCCCAGTTCATTTTCAGAGAAATCATCGCCCAGCTCGGCGGCCTTTTCGTAGTCTTTAACCGCTCGTTCGGATTGTTTCATGCCTTGATAAATCGCCCCCCTTTTTGAAAGAGCGTAACTATTGTTCGGGTTCAGGTTGATCAGCTTCGACAAAGGTTCAATTGCTTGCTCGTACTTGTGCTCGCGGATGAGTACGTTGCTCATTTGCGTCAGCATGTCCCGGTCGTTCGGCATCAACGCGAGCGCCTGGGCGTAAGCCTTTTCTGCACCGGGATCATCACTGTCGCGGTACATGACCCAGCCTTTATCTGCAATGACCATCGCTTCGAACTCTCGTAGCGCCGTTGCCGGTACCGGGAACCGCCGACACTCGTCGACGAAGGCCGCCATGCGTTTGGGGCTCCCGCCCCATCTTGTCTGTATCGAAACGAGATAGGTGCGCCTGACCACTATGTTCCCCGGGTCCTTTTTGATGGACTGGTCGAGCAATTCGCGACTTTCCTTGTTCGTACCAGAAAGGGCCTTCCAGATCTCGATCTCTTCCATGTATGACATGGTGGGCTTCGCAGTCAATCCAGTCGACTTCGATAGATCGCGGAGAGCCATGCTGTGATAGGCTCTCATTCCCGCGAACTGTTGCTCGCTGGTGCTCCTCGCATATGCGTTGCCGCGCCTGACCCATCCCATTGCCTCGTAGTACATTCCTCGCGCTAGCAATGCCGCATATGACTGTGGAAACCGCGCAACCCATTGGTCGAATTTTGGTTCAAGGTCGGGGTCGGCGAGGTAAAGGGAACGGAATGCCGCGACTAATTGGTCGTCGCTGATTGAGCCATGCTCAAATGCTTGCTGAAGGGCGGTCATTGCATGATCCAACTCGGCAAATCGGCCGTCTCTAAGCAGGGCGAGCCTCTGCGCTGCGTCGGGGTCCGTCGTCCCCGCGGGGCACCCGACAGCATGGAATGCGAGACATATCCAGCTACAGAGCAAGATTCTTCGAATCATTTTAGGTGCCCGTACCAGTGAATACTTCAGATCAATTGCAGTCGCAGTGACTGTGGATTTCCTGCGGTCAGTTTTACAAGTTATGTGCCATTTTCCCAAACATGTATGTTGGCGAAATCACCTACTTTCGAAGTCCGGGATCCGGGTGCGCAATTCTCGATCGAATTCAATTCGACGCCAATCGGTGGTCAAGCACAGCGCGCTGACGATGGGCCCGTCGTCGGCGCGTTTCGCCATTGAAACGTTTTTCGCGCGGGCTCGAGAGCTAGATCTCGAAATCCATGACTGAACGTCCATGCTGCGATTCGTGCCCGCGCGAATCTGGCGGATTTGTGAGCAACGGCTTCAACCGGGACCGGTTGTCGACCATTCATTTCAACGCTACCTTTCTGTCGGAACCACCCTCGAAAAACGCAAGTGGCAACTGAAGTATTGGATCGACGGACGCGAAGGCGACACTTCCCTGCCTTGTCGTACTGTGGCCTTTCGTGTCAGGGGGAGGCGCATTTGCATTGGCTCGCGACTTTCCCAAGAAATGCCTGGGCTAGTTCAAACTCTGAACTTCGGATCCAATGCAAGCGATCGACCGCTCCGGGGCGATACCGGTCATGACACGCCATCTACGCAGCGACCCTCATCCCATCGAACCACGACGTGCGTCTAGTTCGCCCGCCCGTCGAATTGTGTGGCGAACCGTGTCATCGCATCACCGAGACGACTGGCATTTTCGATATCGAGCACCGCTTCGCCGCATGCCGGGCAGAAGTCGCCCGTTATACCTCGAACGACCGTGGACACACGCTGAAACGCATACGGAATATCGCGTGTGTCGCGAATCAGTTCGGCTTCACCGCAGGCGGGACATTTCATGTTCGTGATCTCCTCGACGACTCGATCACGCACATTACCCGATGACCCGCGGCGGCGTCGACGCCTCCGCCAGCTGAAACAGGCAATCGCCGCGCTGCACCTGCGCGGGCACGCGCTTGCACACCACTTCGCCGTCGCCCTTGAAGCGGTGCAGCACCGGTTCGCGCAGCGGCGTATCGGGGAAGTGCACCCACGCGGCCGGCTGGCCGGCCTTCACCCGGTCGCCGAGTTCGACGAGCGGTTCGTACAGCCCGCGTTCGTACGCGTAGACGAAGTGGCGATCGCCGTCGACGCGCAGGAAGCGCGTGACGGTCGGCGGCGCATCGGGCACGAGTGCGCCGTGCAGCAGGCCGATGTAGCCGAGATAGTGCAGCAGCCCGTGACGGCCGAGCCGGATCAGCGACGGATCGGCCATCCCCGCACCGCCGAGTTCGGTCACGATCGAGATCGCGCCCTGCCGGCGCGCGGCCGAGGCCGAATGCACCGGGTTCGGCGCGTGCAGCAGCGCGTTCGGCAACCCGAACGCGACGAGCAGCCCGTTGAGCTTCGCCGCTTCGTCGTCGTCGAGCGGGTCGATCGCGAGCATGTTGCCGCCCTGGTACAGCAGCGAGCTGCCGCCCGAATGCAGGTCGACCAGATACTGCGCGCGCGACAGCAGCGCATGCTCGATGTAGTGGGCGATCATCTGCGTCGGCGTGCCGGTCGGGTTGCCGGGAAAGCTGCGGTTCAGGTTGCCTTCGTCGAGCGGCGACACGCGCAGGCCCGCGTCGGCCGCGGGGAAATTGGCCATCGGCAGCAGGATGAGCTGCCCGGTGACGCTCTCCGGGTCGATCTCGCGCATCAGCTGCGACACGATGATCTGGCCTTCGTATTCGTCACCGTGGTTGCCGGCCATCACGAGCGCGACCGGGCCGTCGCCGTTGCGGATCGACGCGATCGGGATCGGCAGCCAGCCATACGCGGAGCGATGCACGGAATGCGGCAGGCGCAGATAGCCCGCATGCTTGCCTTGCGCATCGAGATCGATTTCGCAGTGGATGGGATTTCGGTGTGAGGAGGAGGCGGTCATGGCGACATCGTTCGGAGAACGGGAATCCGCCATCTTATCGGGAAACGACCGCCGCGCGGCGCGCGGTGCGGCCGAGGTCGAGCGCCGTCAGGCGGCCCGTGCGCGAACGCGCGGCAAGCGCAACCGGAGCAGCCGCGCGCGATGTTGCAGCGCTGAAACGCACGCCGGCGTGCGGGCCGGCCGCCTGCGCACGCCGCGTGGTGCGCCAGCCCCTTGCCGCGACGGCGGCCGGCGCGCGAGCGCGTCAGCGGCCCGATGTTTCAGCCTCGATACGGCCTTCTTCCCACAGCGTCCAGAACCGGCTGCCGGCGCGATACGGATTCGCGCGCCGCGCCGCATGGTCGGTGACGCCCTGGCGAAACGCGCCGTACAGCGTCAGCGGCGGATTGTCGACGCACGCGGCTTCACGCGCCGCGGGCATGCGGCGCTCGGAAACGAGCCGCCGGATCAGCGAGGCACCGTCGATCACGTCCAGTTGATCGATCGTTTCCGCGCGGCTGAGAACTTCGACGGTATTCATGAGTGGCCTCCCTGACATCCTGTTTCCCGGTCAAGGAGCAATAAGAGTGCCAGCCATCAAATGCCGCGCGCCGTCGCGATCGTGCGGGCTTCTGCAGCGAACGCTACGCGCGGCGCGCGCCGATGTTACGGAACACGTCACGTGACATGGGCGGCCGCGGCGGAACACCTGCGCGCACGCGTCGAACCACGCAAGGCGTTTCCGGAATGAATCGCGGGAAGCGAACGGGCAAGCCGGACAGCGCGGCGGCCGCCGGCGGGAACGAGCGCGCGCTCAGCTCGCGGTCGCGGGCGTCACGCGGCTGCTTCCGGCCGAATAGAAGCGGTAGATCCCCTTGCCGGCCGACTTCGCGTCGTACAGCGCGCTGTCGGCCTGCCGGATCAGTTCGTCGGGTGAGCCGTGCCCGTCGTCGAGCGCGATGCCGATGCTGATTCCGAAGACGACGGTCTCGCCGATCGACAGCGTGTACGGCGCCGAGATCTGCCGGATGATCCGCGCGGCGAGGACCGAGCACGCCTGCATGGTGGTTGCGTCGAGCGCGACGATGAACTCGTCGCCGCCGACCCGCGCCGCCAGTTCGCCGGGCGGCAGCGTCTTGCCGAGCCGCTCGGCGACCTGCATGAGCACTTCGTCACCGGCCTGGTGGCCGAAGCGGTCGTTGATCGCCTTGAAGCCGTCGAGGTCGAGATACATGACGGCGAGCGCGGGGCTCGGCACGTGCGGCAGGTGCGGCCGGTGCGCGAGCATCCGTTTGAGTTGCGCATGCAACTCGTGGCGGTTCGGCAATCCCGTCAGCGCGTCGTGCCGCGCGAGGTGCCGGATATGCTGCTCGGTCTGGCGGCGCGCGGTGACGTCCTCGACGATGATCACCGCGTTGCCGTCCGGCACGCGGTGGCGCGTGAGTTCGAGCTGGCGGCCGTCGGCGAGCGCGATGTCGAGCGGCTCCGGTTCGTCATGGTTCAGCCAGAGGTCGCATTGCACGGCGAGACTGGCGCCGTCGGGATCGGTGCGCGCGTTCGCGCCGAGCGCCGCGACGACGTCGGGCAGCGGCGTGTCCAGCATGATCTCGCGCGGCGAACCGAACAGCTGCGCGGTGCGGCGGTTCGCGACGATCACGCGGCTTTCGCCGTCGATCATGCACAGGCCGTGCGGCATGTAGGTGAGGGCGGCGTCGAAGCGCGCGACGAGCTCGGCGTTGCGCTGGCGTGCGGCGATCAGCGCGACCAGCACGCGGTAATGGCGTTCGACGACCGTACGCATCGCCGCGAGATAGATCACGAGCGGCGGCAGCAGCAGCCATGCGCCGGGCCGCTGGACCAGCAGCGCGCCGACGCCGATCGGCACGACGCCGAGCGTGACCTGCGTCATCGCGAGCCGCGGCAGCGCCGAATTGCGCGACGCGATCCCGCCGAACACGCCGCCCGCGACCATCACGGCCAGCGTGCCGAGCTCGACGTCGGGCGCATCCACGCAGCCCATCACGCCGAGGCCGAGCACGAAGCACGCGGCGAGCGACACGGGCGCATAGCGCCGGGCCCAGTATTCGGCGCGATCGTCGCCGGCGGCACGACGTACCGCATACGCACGTGCGATCGCGAGCCGCGCGGCGAGCAGGCCGACGTCGACGACGAGCCACACGAAACACCAGAGTTGTTGCAGCCGGATCAGCGCGATCGCCGCGACGAACGCGCTGGCGAAGCCGGACAGCGCCATCGGACGCACGTCCTCGAACAGCGTGACGAGCATCGACGGGCGCAGCGCGGCCGTCACGTAGTGATCGCCGCAGGGGGGCGTGGCGAGAAGGGCGTTCAGGAGGCGTGCCTTGACTGCCATGGCTATTTTGACCTCGACACGATGCGGTGCACCGCCGGCCGCCCCGCCCGGCACGGGATGGCCGGCGAACCGGATGCGCACGACATTAACATGAAACATCGGCCGCGCGTGCCGTGCGGGGACGTCGGCGCGTCGTCGTCAACCTCGTTCGCGCGCATCTTGCGGATTCACCGATGCGCAGGCAGGATCGTTGCCGACGGAACGATCTCGGGCAGCCGCGCGCGGACCGGTTTCAGCCCGCGCCGCACGCGGGCCGCCGATGGCGCACGATCGGCCGGCAGCCACCGATGCGGCCGGCGCGACACCGTGCAGTCGCACGCGTGTGCCGCCCGCGACCGCGCGCCGCAGCTCGTCCGAATCCCGTTATAAGAAATCCAATAAGCAATTCATGCGAGAAATACTATAGGCGATATATCAAAAACAATGCCAGAATGCGCGCCGCTCCGAACGCCGCGACACCCGATCGCCGTCCGAGCCGCATCAGGAGGTTCCCCCCAATGAAAAACCACGGCCTGTCACGGCGGGGTTTTCTGAAAGCCAGCGTGCTGGCGGGCGTCGCGGTCTACGTCGCGCCCATCGGCAGCCGCGCGTTCGCGGCGCTCTTCGAAGAAAAACTCCTCACTCCCGTCAAATGGGATAGCGTCACCGGCATCCCCCAATTCCGCATCGACGGCATCGCGAAGGTCACGGGCTCGAAAGTGTTCGCCCGCGACGTGCGCGCGGCCGACATGCCGCACTGGCCGCAGCAGCAGTCGCACGCGCTGATCCTGCGCGTCACGCAGGCCGACCGCACCTACGAGGGCTTCGACCTGTCGCTGCTCGGCGACGAGCTGAAGCCGGACCGCGTGGTCACGGCCGACGATCTCGCGCGCGACGGCGTCGCGTTCCCGACGTTCTACGGCGACGACATGCTGTTGCCCGCCGGCAAGACGCCCGCGTATCTCGGCCATGCGGTCGCGATCCTGATCTACCACGACTTCGCGCGCTTCCGCTTCGCGAAGAACGCGCTCAAGTTCCGCGACGACGTGATCCGCTACGGCGCGGTCACGGGCCCGCTCGAGCGCGATCCGTGGGGTACCTTCCGCTACGTGCGGGTGGGCGGCAAGACGGCCTACGACGACGATGTCTATTCGAGCCTGAAGGATGCGCCGATCTTCCCGAGCATGATGCGCAAGCACCTGCCGGTCTGGCCGGACGGCAAGGAGCACGGCAAGCTCGACGAGCAGGGGATGTTTCTCGCCGGCCAGATCGCCGCGGAACTCGACCATCCGTCGGCCGACTGGCTCGTGTTCGACCGCGAGTACAACACGCAGTCGGTCGACACCGCCGCGCTCGAACCCGACAACGCGAACTGCTGGTACGACGCCGCGACGCAGTCGCTGCACCTCGTCGTGCCGACCCAGTCGCCGCTCGAAGTGTCGGAAAACGCGGCCGCGATGGTCGCGAAATGCCGCTTCCCGGTGAAGAAGCTGTTCGTGCATCCGTGCTACACGGTCGGCTACGGTTCGAAGGATCACTTCAACGTGCCGTTCTACGGGCTCGTCTGCGCGCTGTACGCGGACGGCCGCCCCGTGCGGTTCGCGAACGACCGCTACGAGCAGTTCCAGACGTCGCTGAAGCGTCACGCGTTCAGGATGCGTTACCGGATCGCGGTCGACCGCAACACGGGCCTGCTGCAGTCGTTCAAGGGCGACTTCGAGGCGAACGGCGGCGGGCGCTCGAATTTCTCGCCGTCGGTGGCGATGGTCGGCGCGACGGCCGCGCAATCGATCTACTACTTCCCGAAGAGCGACCTCGCGGCGGTCGCGATCGCGTCGCGCGCGATCGATGCCGGCTCCGCCCGCGGCTACGGCACGCTGCAGAGCATGGCCGCGACCGAGATGGCCGTCGACGAGATCGCCGCGCAACTGAACCTCGATCCGATCGAATTCCGCCTGCGCAACGCGCTGCGTTCGGGGATGAAGAACACCCAGGGCGCGATTCCCGCCGGCGCGCTGCGCGTCGACGAAGTGCTGGAACGCGCGAGGCAGCATCCGCTGTGGACGCGTCGCGCGGCGCGCAAGGCCGAATTCGAGGCCGCGAACCCGGGCAAGCGCTACGGTGTCGGCTTCGCGTGCGTGCAGAAGGACTTCGGCACGGGCGCCGAGGCATCGTTCGCGAAGGTCGAATTCGACGAGAACGGCAAGGTGTCGCTGCAACACACCGCTGCCGAGATCGGCTCCGGGATGTCGACGTCGCAGGCCGTCGCGGTCGCGAAGTGGCTCGGCCGCCCGGCGACCGAGGTGCGCGTCGCGGTGACCGAATGGCCCGACCTGCCGGTCGAGACGAGCGGCGATCCGTACCTGATGTCGCAGGCCGACCAGGATCGGCTGAGCGCGAATCCGCGCTGGTCGCCGGGCTATGCGTCGCCGTCGAGCGCGACCAACTCCGCGTACTACTTCACGCACAGCACGCGCGAAGCCGCGCGCGCGGTGTTCCGCTACGGGCTGTGGCCGGCCGCGATGTCGATCTGGACGCGCGGCCTCGGCGGCGGCCAGGCCGCGCCGTACACGATCCGCATCGAGGACGCGCGCTGGGTCGACGGCAAGCTGAGCGCCGACGGCCTCGAGCCGCTGACGTTCGAGCAGCTCGCGAAGCAGGCGCATGCGCTCGGCCTGCCGACCGGCGCCGTCGTGCACGTGTTCAACCGCTGGCAATGGACCGACGCCGAGTTCGACGTGGGCGGCGCGGTCGAGCGTCTGCCGATCGACGGGCTGTCGCTGCGTGTCGGCGCGCCGAAGACGGGCGCCGACGGCCCGCTGCCGGGCACCGTCGCGCCGGCCGGCGCGACCGCGCTGCGCGGCACGCTGGCGCCGACCGCGAACGGCTATCGCGTACTGGACCGCAAGCGCGTGTTCATCCCGCCGACGAGCCGCAACAACGCGGCCGTCACGTACTACACGGCGGTCGGCACGATCGTCGAGCTGGCCGTGCACGAAGCGACCGGCAAGGTCGAGCTGCTCACGCATCACTCGATCATGGAGTGCGGCAACCAGATCTCGCCGCAGCTCGTGTCGGGCCAGCTGCAGGGCGGCCTCGCGATGGGCATCGGCCATGCGCTGCACGAGTACCTGCCGCTCTACGAAGACGGCCCGGGCAACGGCACGTGGAACTTCAACCGTTATCAGCTGCCGCGCGCGAGCGACGTCGCCGTGTGGTCGCAGACGGGCGACATCCTGCCGCCGCTGTCCGAGACCGATCCGCCGAAGGGTGTCGCCGAAGTGGTGATGATCCCCGTCGTCGGCGCGATCGTGAACGGCATCGCGCACGCGATCGGCCATCGTTTCACCGACTTGCCGGTGACCCCGCAAAAGATTCAGGAGGTGCTCGCATGACGACCGCCCAAACCGCCGCGTCGGCCGCGAGCGCCAGCGCGGCCGCGACCGCCGCGTCCGTGCCGAACGCGGCTTCGGCCGCGCCGGCATCCGCATCCGCTGCGGTGCCGGCTGCATCGGCTGTATCCGCCGCAGCTCCGGCCGCCGTCGAGCGTCCGCTCGTGCGCTTTCAGCTGAAGCCGCTGTCATTGAAGATCAACGGCAAGTCCGTCGGCCCGATGCAGGTGCCCGAGGGGCTGATGATGATCGAGTTCCTGCACGAGTACGCGGGCCTCACCGGTTCGCGGCTCGGCTGCGGGCAGGGCATCTGCCACGCATGCGTCGTGATCGTCGACAAGCCGGACGGCACCAGCGAGGAAATGCGCACCTGCATCACCGGCGCGCACTTCTTCCACGGCCGTTCGATCCGCACGATCGAAGGCCACGCGAAGCGCAACGAAGCCGGCGAAGTGGTCGAACTGTCGCCGATCCAGCAGAAGTTCCTCGAGCACTTCAGCTTCCAGTGCGGCTACTGCACGCCGGGTTTCGTCAACGCGGCGACGGTGCTGATCGAGCGGCTGACGCGCGAGCCGGTCGCGAAGGCCGACGTCGAGCGCACGATCACCGACGCGCTGAACGCGCACCTCTGCCGCTGCACGGGTTACGTCCGCTACTACCAGGCCGTGAAGGACGTGATCCTGACGACGCCGGGACTCGTGAAGGACGCCGCATGAAACGCACATTCGCCCATCGTGCCGCGCGGGCCGCGGGCTTGCCCGCGCTCGCGGCCGCCTGCGCGCTGCTGCTCGCCGCCTGCGGCGGCCACGACGCCCCGGCCTCGAACGCGGCTTCCGGCGCGCCCGGCGCCGACCCGGTCGCGCGTGGCCGCTATCTCGTCAAGGCCGCCGACTGCGCGGCGTGCCACACCGCGAAGGACGGCGCGCCGTTCGCCGGCGGGGCGCCGCTCGAATCGCCGTTCGGCACGTTCTACGGTTCGAACATCACGCCCGACAAGGATCACGGGATCGGCAGCTGGAGCGCGGACGACTTCTACGCCGCGCTGCACGACGGCAAGGCTCCGGCCAAGCGGCTGTATCCGTCGATGCCGTACACGTCGTACCGGCAGCTCACGCGCGCCGACAGCGACGCGATGTACGCGTACCTGAGGACCGTGAAGCCGGTCGCGCAGGAGAACCGCGCGCACGCACTTAAGTTCCCGTACAACCTGCGCTTCGGCATGGTGTTCTGGGACATGGTGTTCCTGAAGGACAGCCTGCCCGACGCGTCGCGCGGCCAGTCCGCCGACTGGCGGCGCGGCCGCTACCTGGCGGGCGCGCTCGGCCACTGCGCGGAATGCCACACGCCGCGTGCGTTCACGGGCCAGCTCGACGGCGCGAAGCCGTTCGCGGGCGCGGCGCTCGGCCGCGTGGCCGCACCGGACATCACGCCAGCCGGCCTCGCCGCGCGCGGCTGGACGGGCACCGACCTGCAGACGTTCTTCGGCGTCGGCATCGCGCCGCAAGGCTCGGCGTTCGGCGAAATGTATCCGGTCGTGCACCTGAGCACGCAGTACCTGGCGAAGGACGACCTGCGCGCGCTGTCCGTGTACCTGCTCGGCGATACGCCGCCGGCACCGCAGCCGGTGAAGCCGGTGTCGGCCGACGCCGCGCAGCTCGCGGCCGGCCGCTCGGTGTATCTCGCGGTGTGCGCGGGCTGCCACGGCTTCAACGGCGAAGGCAAGCCGCACGTGGCGGTGCCGATGAACGGCAATTCGACGCTGCGTCAGGGCGACGCGCGCAACCTGCTGGTCGCGATGCTCGACGGCGTCGACGAGCAGAAGTTTGCCGGCTACGAAAACCTGCAGCCGATGCCGGGTTTCTCGCACACGCTGAGCGACGACGAACTCGCGCAGCTCGCGAACTACCTGCGTGCGACATGGGGCGGGCAACCCGCGAGCGTTACGCCGGCCGACGTGAAGGCCATGCGTTGAGCCGTCGAGCGGCAGGGCGGGGCGTCGCGCGCAACGCAGCCGGTTCCCGGCCGTGTTCCCGCGCGATGCCTCGCCCGATTCCGGGAGGCGGTGTTTCAGTAGCCGCCGCCGCCTCCTCCGCCACTACCCCCTCCGTTGCCGCCCGCGCCGCCGTAGCGGCTCATGCCGGATCCTTGTGACATCCCGCCGCCCGACGACGTACATCCCGCCGACAGCACCAGCATCAGCGCCGCGACGAGCGCCGCGGCCAATCTTGCCGATTTCATTTCACTCTCCTTGGACCGCGCAGGCCGCGCGGCAGGGCGGTTCGCGTGAACCGGCGACCGCGCGATGACGAAACGTCTCCGTCAGGCGGTTTATTCCATGTTTTTTGGGTATCGGCGCGTCGCGGCATATAGCGACACGAATCGGCGCGCGGGGCGCACGCGCGTCGGGCGGCGCCGTGCTCGCGCAGCGGCGCACGCGCTCACACGAGCACGAGCACGAGCACGCAGCCGGGGCGCCCCGGCGATTCGCCGCATGAAAGGTAACGGGAGGACGGGGCCGGAATGTCGCCGTCGCGGCGGTATCCGGTCAACGATAGACGAGATCGGCGCGGCGGTTCTGCGCCCACGAATCTTCGTCGTGGCCGAGCGCGACCGGCTTTTCCTTGCCGAGGCTGACCGCTTCGAGTTGCGTGGCCTGCACGCCCAGCGTTTCGAGCGCGCCCATCACGGCTTGCGACCGGCGTTGGCCGAGCGCGAGGTTGTATTCGGACGTCCCGCGTTCGTCGGTGTTGCCCTGGATCAGCACGCGGCGCGACGGATGGCTGCGCAGGTAGTCGGCGTGCGCCTGCAGCAGCGTCTGGTATTCCGGCTTCACGGAGTACTGGTCGAAATCGAAGTAGACGCTGCGCTTCGCGAGCGGGCTGTTTGGGTTGTCGAGATCGTCGGCCGCCACCGTGGCGACCGCTTCGCTCGATGGCGCCGGCGCCATCTCGGCATTCTCGGGCGTTTTCGCCGCGTGGTGGCAACCCGCCAGCAGCGCGAACGCCGCAATGACCGCGAATCGGTTCGTTTTGCTCATCGTGCGTCTCCTGCGGTTGACTGCATGGAAAGCGTGGTGGGGCGATCTGCCGCGTCACGCATGCGGCGAGACGACATGAAAGCGCCGGCTTCCGTGCGCGATGCGCTTTCGTAAGCCGGCGACGTGCCGGATGAAAGATTGTCTCGGCCGGACGCCGACGCACGGCGCCGCTGCAACAAGATTAGGAAAAATGTCACAGCGTGACCAGTTTCTTCGTCTTTTTCGCGCGGAAACGACGCAGGACGCATTCTTGCTTGCGCGAACGCGCGCAGCATGCGCCGCGCATGCGTGATGCGCCTTTCCGGTGCGGGCGTGTCGCGCGTCGCCGGCGCACTCAGAACTTGTGCCGCAGCCCGAGCGCGACCACGACCTGATTGCTGTTGGCCGAAGGCGTCATGGTCCAGACGGTCGCGTTGAACGCGGGGTTGCCGTTGCCGCCGCTCACGCTTTGATAGACGGCTTCGAGATACGCGTCCGTGCGTTTCGAGAACGCGTAGTCCGCCTGCGTGACCACCTGGTTCCATTTCGGGCGCGTCTGGCCCGTGCGCGTGTCGAAACGGCCCATCGTGTACGTGTACGCGGCGGCCACGCTGAACGCCGGCGTGACGAAGTAGCGGCCGTCGACCGTGAAGTTGTCGAACACGAGCGATTCACCCTTCAGCGGGGTGATGCCGCTGCCCTGGAGCACGCCGCTCACGCCGTCGGTGGCCGAGTGCGACCATGAGGCACCGACCGAATGCGGGCCGAACGCATAACGCCCGGCCAGGGCCCAGATCTGCTGGTTGCCGCCCGTGATCGTCGCGGAGCCGTCGAGCGTGCTCAGTGCGCCGTCCGGATTCGGCGCGTTGCGGTCGCGGCTGATCTTCAGGTAACCGGCGCCGAGCTTCAGCGGCCCGTTCGCATACCCGAGCCCCGCGCTCCATACGGCGTTGTTCGAGAACGCGCCGGCCGTGTTCGAGAATCCGAACATCGCGCCGAGCGTCAGCCCGCGATACGTCGGGCTCGTGTACTTCACCGCATGGTTGATGCGCAGGTTGCGGTTCGAGTCGTCGTTGTCGTACGGATGCACCGCGAGGTTGCCGCCCCAGCCGGGGCCCGACGCGCCGAGCGGCGTCACGAAATCGAGAATCAGGTCGTACTGGCGGCCGAACGTGAGCGTGCCGGCCGTCCGCGAGCTCAGGCCGAGCCACGCCTGACGGCCGAACAGGTCGACGCCTTTCTGCGACAGCTTTCCGGTCGTGCCCGAGAAGCCGTTCTCGAGCGTGAAGACCGCTGCCGTCCCGCCGCCGAGATCCTCGCGGCCGCGCAGCCCCCAGCGCGACGCGTTCAACGCGCCGCTCGTCATTGCGACGCTGCCGCTGCCCGGCGAACCGGCGCCTTGCGTACGCTGGTTGGTCGAATAGGTGATCGACGTATCGATCAGGCCGTACAGCGTCACGCTGCTCTGTGCTCGCGCGGCGCAGGGAATCAGGAAGCCGGCCGCACAGGCGGCAATCACGCTCAGCGGGAGCGCACCGGTACGACGGCCGCGGCGGGCGGCAAGCGGCGCGGCGACGCGCGCGCCGGCGGGCTTGGTTGTTTTATAGGAATGCATATGACTTTTTTCGTTGGTCTCCGGCCCGATCGCCGGTGGGTCGTATCGGCGCGCGGGCCGACGGATCGAGTGGGCATTATTGGAGAACGTGCGACCGGCGATTAAGGCGCTGCACAGGAAAGGTCCTCTGCGGGATCGCGTGGAATCGCGGCGTTTCGACGCGGGGTGTTTCGGTCGAATCTGCGCGAAATACGGCCATCGCGCGTGCGGAACGATTCGGCAGCGCCGGGGCGGTTCAGCGTGAGCGTCGGCGCGGTCAGGAGCAGGCGGCGGAGCGCGGCGGGGTGGTGACGCGTCGCGAAAGGTCGTGTGTCGCCGGTTGGCGGCAGCGTGTATTTCTGACCCGATGCGCGGCAACCAGCAAAATTTTCCGCCCGAAGCGGCAAGGACCGAATCGCGGCATCGGGTTGATTGCGTTCGTAGCGCGGGTCTTCCCGCGCTGCCGCAACCGGCCCGGCGACTACGTAATGCGCGGCTTTTTCACGTGCGCCCGTTCGGCACAATGGACCATTGCGCGTGGCCCGCCTGCCGCTGTGCCGGCACGTCACGCATGCCGCGGGAGAACGGACATGGTGTTGATGGCTGTGGGCGGGGGCGGACCGGTGAACGTGCCGCAGCCGCAGGATGACAACGATCCGGCACCGACGAACGGGGCCGGCAGCACCCCGCCGGCGCAGACGCCGGAACAGCAGGCCCTCGCGGCCGCACAGGCCGAGACGCAGCGCCTGCTGCAGCTCGCGCAGGCCGAAATGGCGACGCTCAAGCGCCTGCACGACCAGGGCGCGTCGCAGGCCGATCTCGACAACCAGGTGAAGAAGGCCGAAGCGGCATGGGGCTCGGTGCAGGCGGCCGTCGAGAACCAGATGCGCGTCGCGGCCGACGGCGGCGGCGACACGAACAAGGCGATCGCGGGCGTGGCCTCGGATCTGCGCAATGCGACGCCGAACGATCCGGTGCTCGGCTCGGTGCTCGACGATGCGCAAAAGGCGGTGTCGGCCGAATCGGCGCCCGAGCGGGCGACCAACGTGAAGGCGTTCCAGTTCGCGCTGGCGATGCAGAAGGACCAGGCCGCGAACGCCGACGTGAAGCAGTACGACGCGCTGCCGGGCGGAATCCGGCGCGCCGATCCCGACACCGGCGTGCAACTTCGCCAGGCGGCCGGCACGGCCGACACGAATGCCAACAACGCCTACACGGCCCTCACCACCGCGTTGCGCCACGAGTACAGCACGTCGGCCGCGACGCTGCGCCTGAACGACGCGAAGGCCGACTACGCGGCGTGGCAGAAGGAGCCGGGCGGATTGCGTCGTGCCGACGAGGCCGACGTCACGCAGGCGCTGGCGCAGGCGCAGAGCCAGTACGACAAGGTCGTGACGGGCGGCGACGACACCGCACTGACCTACGTGACGGCCGACGAGCAGAAGCAGGTCGTCGCGTCGGTGAAGCAGAATCACGACGGCATGTGGTACACCGGCCTCGTCGACGCGCTGGGCGAGGAAAGCCAGCTCAAGCGCACGATCGCGACGATCAATCCCGACGATCCGTCGCTGTCGCCGCAGATGAAGCAGCTCGCGCAATCCGATCCGGTCACGTTCGCGCTGTTGCAGGACACCGGCGTGACCGTCGATCCGAACGATCCGAAGCTGTCGCCGCAGGAGAAGGCGCTCGCGCTGCAGAATCCGCTCGCGGAAGCGTTCGTCAAGCTGACGGGCATTCCGGTGAGCACCGACGGCAAGAGCGACGCGGACGCGAAGGCGCTGAACGCGCAGATCGACCAGGCGGGCGGCGTGTTCGCGTACGCGATGGCGCAGGCGCAGGCGGACAAGAACAATCCCGGTTACCAGAAGATCCAGACGCTGCTTGCGGCGGCGCCCGAGGTGCGGCTGCAGTACACGAAGCAGCAGGTCGCGCAGTTGATGCAAGGCCCGGGCAGCAATCCCGGCGCGGCGCTCCAGGTGCTGAAGACCAACATGGACGCGTCGTTCTCGCTCGACGAGCGCCAGACGCTGTGGACCCAGGCCGGCCAGCCGCATTTCGACGCGAAGTTCATCCATTCGCAGATCGATCCGCTGATGCAGAAGCCCGATGCGGATGCAACGGATCAGGCGAGCATGCGTGCGCGTTACGACGACACGATGAACGCCGACAAGGCCGGCAAGTGGATGCAGGACATCCTGAACAATGCGCCGCCCGAGTTCGCGGGCGTCGTGCTCGATACCGTCGAGCACGATTTCGGCAACAAGTGGATGCAGACGAACACGGGCACGCCGCAGCCGTACGGGCAAGGCACCGAGTTCTACAAGGGGCTCAGCAAGGCGGTCGGGCTGGCGGACCAGCAGCCGAGCGCGAGCGGCGTGCCCGTGCGGCGCGAGGACGACGTCGCGAACTGGCTGCTTAACGACAAGGGCAACGCGAAGACGCTGATCTACACGCTGCGCGGCAGCAACACCGGCTACGGTTTCGACACGGTGCGCGAGGCGCTGTCGTCGGGTGTCGATCCGGCGCTGTCGAAGGCGCTGCTGTCGAAGATGCAGAACGACGACCGGTTCCAGGCGGGCTTCGCGAACGACTTCCAGCTGCGTTACGACCAGGGCACCAAGAGTGCGCAGAACAAGCAGAACAAGGACGCCGCCAACGCCAGCTACAAGCTGTTCCAGGCCGATCCGGACAAGCAGCTGAAGGCGTATTTCGACGACTTCCAGAAGAACTTCGACGACAAGTCCTACACGTTCACCACCGGCTCCGACCAGATGACGAACTTCGTCGGCGCGGGGCTCGGAATCCAGCCGGACGACCCGGCCGCGACGCCGACCGACCGCAACGACGTGCCGTCGATGGCGATGCTCGAGCAGTTGATCGTCGGCAACGGGCAGTTGCAGAACGGTGTGGCGGTCAACAGTCGGTCGCTGTACGCGAGGAATTCGGCGGCGACGCAGATGATCCAGACCGTCGTCGACCAGATCCGCAAGGTCGGCGGCGACCACGCGGTCGTGTCGCTGGTGCCGATCTACTACGTGTCGAAGGGGACCGGTACCGCGCCGAGCGCATTGTTCAAGGTGCAGGTCGCGAACCATCCGGACCAGTTCAAGCTGATCGACGATCGCGGCTGGAAGTACGACACCGTCGACGACTACCAGCACAACAACGCGCTGTCGGACGACGGCAAGCTGTACGTGCCGAAGAGCCTGACGAACGGCGCGGCGTCCGGCGGCTACTCTCAATACGAATCGATCGACGCGCACAAGACGGAGTGGTACCAGCACGTCGAACACTATCTCGAGATCGGCACGGGGATTCTCGCCGCGGCCGGCGGTGTCGTGCTGGTCGCGAGCGGCATCGGTGCGCCGGTCGGCGGCCTGATGCTCGGCGCCGCGTGGACCGCGGTCGGCGCCGGGATGGCGGTCGGCGTGCCGGCCGCGATCGGCGACCTGAACAATCTGAGCGAGCACGGGCAGTCGATCGGCTTCGGCAATGCGCAGGCGCGCGGCGACTGGATCAGCCTGATCGGCAGCGGCGCGGGCATCGCGGGCGGCGGGCTCGGCGTCGCGGCGAAGTCGCTCGCGGAGGCGTCGTCGCTGCTGCGCACGACGGGCCAGGTCTCGGACATGGTCACGCTGGCATCGCGCGGCGAGGGCGTGACGGCCGACGTGGCCGGTCTCGGCCGTTTCGCGCAGGAAGCGGACGCGTTCCAGTCGGTCGCGCAGACGACGGGCCGCACGGCCGGCGTGCTCAACGTCACGGGCGGCGCGATCGGCGGCTATCAGATGGTCGACCAGGGCGTGTCGCTCGTGAAGAACTGGGACGCGATGTCCGATTCCGATCGCGCGCAGCAGTTGCTGAACCTCGGGATCGGCGTCGCGCAGATGGGCCTCGGCTCGCATACGCTGATGGAACGGCCGATTCGGGCGATCACGAAGACGCCGGCCCCGCCGGCGACGCAGCGGCCGATCACGATCGACGTGGCGAACGCGATGTTCGCCAACGGGCTGGCGAACCAGCGCCTCGCGGTCGGCGAGATCGGCAACCCTTGGCAGCACGCCGAGGAACAGGCGGCCAGCTTCGGCGAGCCCGCCGGCGACGGCGAGCCGGTGTCGCCGGCGGAAGGCGGGCTGCGGTCGCGCTTCACCGCGTGGCTGCGCGCGCGCCGCACGCAGGGCACGCCGGACGACGGCGACGCGATCCTGCTGCGGCTCGCGCCCGATGCCGAAGGGATCGATGGCGAAGCGACGCCGGCCGTTGCCGCCGCGATCGCGGGCGATGATGCGACGCCGGCCGGGGCCGGCACGCCGGCGACGGCGGGACGCCCCGCGTCGTGGCCCATTCCCGCGCATGTGGCGGCCGATCCGGACGCGCTGGCCGGCGTGGTCGGGTCGATTCTCGACAGCGGCAACCGCCTCGAGGACGTCGAATACTACGTGTACGCGCTGGAGGACGGCGAAGGGAACGTGCGCAAGCCGGACGAAGACGGACTCCCGTCGACCGAACGCGGCAACCTGGGAGACGACATCCGGGCGGCGAACGCGGACGCGCGGCGCGCGGCGGCCGGGGACGATCCGGTGAAGCTCGCGGCCGCCGCCTCCAGCGAGGACGGCACGATCGGCGTCACGCGTTACGCGTCGTTCCACGATGCGATGATGGTCGCCCGCGGCGGCGTGGCGGCGGGCCGCTATCAGGTCGCGCTGGTCGACCACGGCGCGCTCGCCGCGGACGGTACGGTGCCGCCCGAAGCGGTGGTCGCCCGGGTCGGGCTCAACGACGCCGGCGACGCGCTGATGCTGTCGATGAACGACGCGTACGATCGCACGCTGCGCGTGATGTACCCGCGCGGGTTCGATCCCGCCAAGCCGCTGATCCGCAGCGAGGACGGCCGGCGTGTCGACGTGATCAACGCGCCGCCCGGCATGGACGAAACGCAATGGGGCGCGTATCCGCGCCGCGAAGCCGACCTCGCGATCTATTCGAACCATCCGCACCAGCCCGAGAACCGGCTGCCGGCGGGCGAGCGGCCATTGATGCCGGTGCCGCCCGGCTACTTCGCGGTGTACGCGCATGCGTGGTCCGACGCGTTCGCGAGCGCGACCGGCAAGCCGATGAGCGCGGAAGACCTGGCCGAGCTGGTGCGCCAGAGCGGCTGGGACGGCAAATCGCCGGTGATCCTCTATGCATGCGGCGCGGGTACGCGGGTGAGCCCGCTCGCGCAACTGCTCGCGAACGTGCTGGGGGTGGACGTGTACGGCGCAAGCGGCTTCGTCGCGTGGCGTTCGCCGCGCTATCGCAGCGACGGCAGCCCGGACTCCGGCTATACGACCGGCATCGTGGTGGAGCCCGGCGCCCCCAGCCTCGCGGGGAAGCCGGACCATTCGGTGCAGCATGCGCCGCGCACCTACCGCTTCTCGCCGGCGCTGGCGGTCATCGACCAGGGCGCGCACGCGGTCGACTGGAGCACCGTGGCGCCGCGCCCGGTGTCGAATCGCTGGGGCGCCAGCGGCGCGTCGGGCGACTCGCGCGTGCCGCTCGGCGTCTACGTCTGGCGCGTGCTGACGAATCGCGGCGGCGCGGTCATCAATCCGCGCAGCCGCCGCCCGGCGAGCGCGCTCGAGATGACCCACGCGCTCGAGGAACTGGCGTGGAAAGGCTATACGCCGGGCACGCCGATCGCGCTGGAGGGGCCGCACAGCGGCGCCGATCCCGAATTGCTGCAGGAATTCGCGGACCTGATCCAGGCGCCGGTGTTCGGCCGGCTCGGCGACGACGACGCGGCCGGCTGGCGGCGCGCGATCCCCGATCCGGGCCGCCGGCTCGCGCGCTTCCAGATCGAACCCGACGTGAACGGCAAGTTCTCGCCCGGCCGCGCGCAGCCGGTTCGCGTCAATCCGCTGGAATTGCGGCCGGTGCCGGGCTCGAATGTCGTGAACCTGCTGGGCCACGCGACCGCGCGGCAGTTCCTGAAGGTGTCGGGCTTCGACATCGCCGAATCGCATGGTACGAAGCCGCGCGACGTGAGCTGGGACAGCGCGATCGCCATCACGAAAGACGGCAACACGATGTCGCCCAGGGAATTCGCGCGCAGCCTGCTCGAGGATCCGGCCTACACGGAAGGCAACGGCGTGCTGCTGACCGGCTGCTATCTCGGCTCCGGCGGCTACCCGTTCGCGCAGGAGCTCGCGTACGAACTGCAGGTGCCCGTGATCGCGTCGATCGCGTCCAATTCGATACGCGGCACCGGCGCGCTGGAACTGCACCCGAACAGCGACGACATCGTCGTGCCGGCGCACGATCCGGATGTGTCGACGCGGCTCTACCTGCATGTCCCGGAGGCGCCCGACGCGAGCGAACCGCCGCTGGTGTTCGCCCGGCGCGGCGAACCCGTGCCGGGCACGGTGGCGCACGGGTACGACGGCGCGCCGGTCGAACCGGTGCGCCCGATCGACGCGCAGATCGATCCGGACGCCGACAGCGGGCCGCGCGGCAACACCGGCACGCCGGGCGATGCCGCGCGGCCGGGCGCGACGGCACATGGGCCGGCCCAGCCGCAGCCCCCGGCGCATCCGCGTCTCGCACCAGAGCCGGATGCGGGCGAGCCGCCCGTCGACGAGCCGGTTCCGGTCGTCGACGTCGCGCCGGGGCAGATTTTCACGGCGGACGAGTGGGCCGCGCGCACCGAGCAGGCCGCCGAGGCCGAAGCCGACGACGGCCTGTCGGGGATTCCGCAGAAGACGTACCGGAACAACAGCCGCGTCTATACGGACCGCGCGATCGCCAACGACGGCGTGATGACGACGACGATTCGCGGCGAGTCGGTACTGCAACCGGGCTTCGACGACGTGACCGGCGTCGACGCAACGCAGCACCCCGAATTCCTGCGTCCGGCCGACACGCTTTTGATGCCGGCCGACGACCCGCTGCATCCGGTCGGCGCGCGCGGGCTGATGTCGCCGCCGGGCCATCACGTCGTGTTCGGACACGGCATGTCGGCCGATGCGATGCTCGGCCCGGACGGCCGGCCGGTGACGCCGGACGAGGTGGCCGAGCGTGTCGCGCCGCAGCTCGAGGCGGGGCAGGACGTGACGCTGTATTCCTGTTTCGGCGGGTCGGACAAGCACGATCCGTTGCGCGTCGCGCCGGGCCAGGTGCGGGCCGCGAGCGGGACGTTCGCGGCCGCGCTCGCGCAGCGCCTGTCCGAACTCACCGGGCAGCCGACGTCGGTCTGGGCGCCGCAGGACATCCTGCTCGTCAAGCCGGACGGCTCGGCCACCGTGCGCGTGACGCGCCGGACCGGCGAGGTCGACAGCGATCGCCTGCCGATGCAGCGCTTCGTCGGCGATCCCGCGCGAGCAGGCCGCCCGGCACTGCCCGCCGGACCGGACGCGGAACCGGCGCCGAGCGCCGCGCATACGGCGCCGCCGCCACGGGCCGAGCGGCCGGCGCGTCCGACGGTGCCGCGCGTGCCCGATCCGACGTTCGCCGATCCCGGCTACGACTTCACGCCGATTCCGGACGGCACGTTCGAATCGGTCACGCTCGACCATCCGTTCCGCAGCGCGCTGGCCGGCCGGCCGGGCGTGATCGGCGATGCCGCGCGCGTGACGCAGGCCGGCGGCACCGTGAGCCAGCACTGGCCGAGCTATTTCCTCGACGGCCCCGAGCCGACCCGCGTGATCGACGACGTGATGCAGGCGTTCGACGCGGCCGGCCTGACGAACCTGCGCGTCGAATTCGTGACGGGCGACGGCAGCATCGTGCTGGGCAGCGGCACCGATTTCGGCGCGCTCGATCCCGAGGCGGGCTGGTTCCGGTTCAGCGGCACGGTGCCGGACGCCGCGGCGTCGGCAGCGCACGCGACGGGCCGCACGGCCGCCGAAGCGCGGCGCGCGTTGCCGGACGGCGTGACGACGGTCGCGCACGACGATCTCGGGCAGGCGCTCGATGCGGCGCAAGCCGGGCCGCGCAATCACGCGTACGTGCCGGCCGATGCGCTGCCGGACGACACCGCGTTCGCGCAGGGCGACCTGACGCCGGCGGAACGCGTCGCGGCCAGCGCCACCGCGCACCTGGCCGCGGTCGAGGCCGCCGCACCGGCCGACGTCGTGCTGCTGTCGGCGCTCGGCCACGATCCGGCGAGTGCGCTGCGCATCACCACGCCCGACGGCGGCTCGCTGTTCAAGCCGGCCGGCGTCGACATGTACGTCGTGCGCACCCGCGATGCGGCGACGGGCGACGTGTCGTACCGGCTCGTCGGCGTCGATCGTTCCGGCTTGCCGGAAGGCTATGCGGCCGTGCATGCCGGCGGGACGCGCGCGCTCGGCGCGGTCGACGGCAACCCGACCTGGCCGAGGTTCGGCCACGCGGGGCCGGCCGGCCGTCTGGCGAGCGCGGCCGGCGAACCGGCAAGCAACCCGTCCGCTGCAGTGACCCCGGCTACCGTTTCCGGTCATTCAGCCGCCCCGGCCTCGCCGCAGGGTGCCGCCGCGGTCGAGGCGGAACATCAGGCGCGCGCCGCCGACTGGCTCGACACCCTCGGCCGCCGCACGCTCAAGCGTGTCGACGGCCGGCATGCGCCCACGCTGGACGGACTCGCCCGGCAGCTCGGCCCCAACGCGCATGTGCTGGTCACCGCGCATCACACGCCGCCCGACGGCGCCGCGGCCTATACGCCGCCGGCCTTCGTCGCGGTGCTCGAGACCGACGCGAACGGCGCGCTCGGCCCGGTGCGGATGCTGAACGGCAAGCGCGTGCCGCCCGCGCTCACCAAGGCGCTGGAAAATGCCAACAGCGGCGGCCGACGCGCACGCGGGAAGTTCGATTTCCATGTGTCGCCGATCGCGCATGACGAACTGGTGGCGTTCGGCGGCCCGTCGAAGATCGAGACGCCGGACGGCAAGACGTCGTGGGACGTGACGGCGTCGGGCCATGCGATCGAGACGACGCTCGCCGGCGACGTGTCGAAGCTGCAGGACGCGCCGGTCTTCAAGCGGCCGCGCCAGGCCGTGCGTGCGGTCTCCGGCGCGCAGCGCTGGATTCACGTGGTCGACGACGAGACGGGCAAGGTGCTCGGCCATGCGGAACGCAACACGAATCACGAGTGGAAATATTTCGAAAAGGCGTCGCTCGGCGATACGGAGATCCCCGAGCAGGATCTGCGCACGGTGTTCCGGCGCCGCCGCCGCGGCGGCATTCCGGTCGGCCGGTCGCCGCGCCGCGGGATCCGCTTCGTCGTCAGCGACGTGGCGCCGGCCACCGTCGACCGCATCGGCGGGTTCCGGCCGGCGAAGGCAGCGCCGGCCGTCGAGAAGAAACCGATCCGCTCGGCCGGCGACCTGTTCCAGTCGATCGTGCCGGTGCGCCGGCCGCTGGCGCGCGCGGAGCAGGGCGACGACGCGAACGCCGCGCCGCTGGCGCCGGTCGATCCGCATCTGTTGCCGTCGGACCAGTCCGCGCTCAACGCGGTCGACTTCAGCGGCAACAGCGTGTCGCACCTGCTGACCGCGATCCGCAACGGCGCGCTGGACGGCGGCCGCCATGTGATCTACGTGTTCAGGACGGACGGCGCGGTGGCCGAGGCGCTCGGAGATCCACTCGGCGTGATCGCCGAGCGCGATGGCGAGATGCGCTGGTTCGACAAGATCCCGCAGGTCAGCAACAAGAACCATCCGGGCGTGCCGCTCGACGCCATGCCGATCGGCAACGATCGCTTCGGCACGGACGTGCATTTCCTGCTCACGCAACTGTCGCCGCGCGATTTCCTGACCAGCGCGCGGCCGACGCGCGTCGCCGCGCTCGAGGCGCGCGCGAAGGCGCTGCACGATCAATGGAAGGCGGCGGAAGCGCGCGGCCTGCACTCGGCGCCGTTCCGCGCGCTCGCGGCGCGCACGCGGCACGGCTACAACGAGGTGCTCGCCGACTTGCGGCGCCTGGGGAGCAAGGGCACCGCGCCCGAGCCGCTGTCGATCGAGCCGTACCAGCCGGGGCTGTCGTCGGCGACCTCCGTCGAGTTCAGCCTGCGCCACGGCGCGGCGAAGCCCGAGCAGTATTTCGCGACGCACCAGCAGATCGAGGCGTACAACAAGCAGGCGCAGCGGCCCGGCGACGTGAACCTCGTGCTGAAGGGCGAGCCGCAGGCCGTGATGGTCGACGTCGGCATGTGGCGCACGCTGCTCAACAAGCTGTACGTCGCGCGCGACGTGTCGACGTCCGCATCGCGGTTCCTGCCGGTGCCGGGCAAGCTGCGCGCGCGGACGCGCAACCTGGGCGCGGCGACCGTCGCCGACAAGCGGATCCGGCAGATCTTCACGCGCTCGAGCGAAGCGTTGCAGGATCGCATGGTGCCGATGGCGCGCTCGTTCTCGCTGAGTGACGATCCGGCGTTGATGGGTGCGCTCGTCGAGCGGTATGGCGGCGTGATGCCGGTCGTCACGCTCGTGATCGATCCGCATTCGCTCGCGGCGGTGCTCGGCAAGGCGCACGATCCGGATTTCCTGCGCGCGGTGCGCGCGCTCGGCGACCAGAAGCGCGCCGTGTTCGACGGCGAGAACGGGATGATCCATCCGGCCCCGGGCTCCGACGGGAAGGCGCTCGCGCTCGACGATCTCGCGCATCTGCATCGCTGGCTCGACGAGGCCGCGCGCACCGGTTTCGCGATCCGGCTCGAGACGGCGCCGTCGCGCGCGCTCGTGTCCGGCGCCGACTACCGGTTCCAGTCGGGCACCAACGACACGTATCACGATTACGTGCGTGTGATGACCGCCCTCGAACGCTGGTCGAACGCGCATCCCGACACGAAGGCGCCGAACGTGATGGTCACGTTCCACGGCTGGGACGCGGTGCCGGAATCGGTGCCGGGCGGCGGACACGAGAAGCTGCTGCGCGCGGTGCTCGAGCACAAGGGGCTCGAATGGGTGCACATGGGGCTGTCGTACGGCACCCACGGCGCGGACTTCATCGGCAACCAGGATCTCACCGGCGCGCTCGCCAAGCTGATCGTGGAGAACCGCAACCGGCCCGAGATCATCGATCGCCTGCATGGCGCCGATGCGCTCACGCGCGTGTTCGAGCGGGTCGACCGGCAGACGCTGGCGAACCAGCATCAGCTGCTGTTCGCGGAAGTCGAGCGGCTCGGCGCCGCGGACGGCATGACGCCTGCGGACATCGCCGCGCTGCGCCAGAAGCTCTACGAAGGCAACACGACCGTCTGGCTGAACCAGGCGCGCAAGGCGACGATCGAGCATGCGATGCCGCTGTGGGACGCCGACGGCAACCCGCCGCGCACCGGGACGGACGAGGGCGCACGCAGGTTCGGCGGCCGCTGGCTGGCCGACTACGGCGCCGGCGTGCCCGACCGGGTGACCACCGGCAAGCGGCCGGCCGCCGCCGACCCGCTCGACCACTGGCGCGCGGTCGTGCACGATCCGGCGCTGATCAACGACGGCACCAAGCCGATCGGCACGAGCCGCCGGGAAGCGGCGCAGCTCGCGAAGGTCGACATTCCCGACGCGAAGCGCGCGCAGGCGGAACTGCATGCGCTGCGGGTGCACGACGAACCGATCGGCGAGAACACGCCGCCGCCATCGTCCAGGCGGATCGCCGGCGACATCGCGGCGGCCACCGTGACCGGCGGCGCCGGCGCGGGCGTGCTCGTCGCGGTCGGCCGGGAGTCGGTGCGCACCGCGACGAACTCGCTGTATGCGGGCCTGCGGGTCGGGCGCGTGTTCCAGGCGCTGCATCACGGCGCGGTCGCCAGCCTGAAGAACGGCGATCCGCGCGTGTTCGATCGCGTCGTCGACCGGCTCGTGCGCGGGCTGCAGGCACAACTGAAGGCGAACGGCTTCGACGTGGACGCACGCGGCGCGCAGCTGGAGCAGATCGCGCACGAAGGCAAGGCGATGGCCGCCCAGCTGCGCGCGCTGAACGACGACGGGATGCTGTCGTTCGACGATACCGTCGCGCATACGAAGGCGATCGCCGCCGACATGCTCGCGCAGATGCAGGGCGTGGTCGGCGGGACGTCGCTGAAGCTGCTGCATCACGGCAGCCCGCGCCATTCGGTCGGCCGCGTCGGTCGCGTGCTGGCGCTCGGCGGCTACGGCGGTTCGATCACGATGAATGCGTTCAGGGCGATCACGCACGGCGACCTGCTGGCCGGCGGACAGGCGATCGGCGGCGCGTTCAGCGCCGTCTATACCGGCATCGTTTACAAGGGCAGCCTGCGCGGCGTGAATGCCGAGAACCGCAGCCAGCTGGCGCGGATCGCGAGCGCGACCGGCGACTACCTGACCTCGGCGGTCGGCATCGCAACCGGCGTGCATACCGCGCTGACCGTGGATCCGGTGACCGGCACGCTGACCGCGATGTCCGGCGCGCTGCTCGGCGCCGGGCGGCTGCATTCGCATTTCCCGAACGCGACGCCGTGGATGGAGCGCTTGCCGACCGGCATCGCGCTGGCGCCCGTGGCGATCTTCGGGGTCATGCAGGGGATCAGCCTGTACACGTCGGCAACCGCGTCGGACGATCAGCACAAGGCGCCGGGTTCGTCGCCGAAACCGTCGGGTTCGAGTGCCGGGGCGCCGACGCCGGGTGCGTCGTTTGCGCCGTCGCCCGGCACGACGAGCGCACCGGTGCAGCCGAATGCGTCGGCAACACCGTCGGGATCGGCGACGGCATCGGCGACGGCGAGCGCGCAGCCGTCGGGTACGCCATCGCAACCGGCGCAGCCTTCGACGGGTTCACCGAGCCCCGCGCCCACGCCGCTGACGGTGACCGTGGCGGCCGGCGATTCGTTGTGGACGATCGCGCAAAGTCACGAAGGATCGTTGCTTGCCGCGGCACACGTGCCGGCCGACCAGCAGCAGCGGATGTCGGACGGTCAGCGGATCGACGTCGCGCTCAACGAGATCCTGCAACTGAACCGGAACCTGGCGAGCAAGCCGGGCGAGATCGATCCGGGGCAGCAGGTCGTGGTCGGGTGACGGGGGCGGCGCGCGGAACGTGTGCGGGGCGGATGCAAGCGACGCGTCGCGCGTGACGACGAGCGACGGGCGGGCGCGCCACGACGCGCATGCATGCGTCGTCGTCGCCGGCCCGCGCGTCAGCGCAGGATTGCCTCCGCGCCGACATCGTCGGACCGCGGCAGCACGGTCAGGCCGTCGCGCAGCGCATACGCGATCACTTCGGCGACGTTGTGCAGCGCCAGTTTCGACATCAGGTTCTGTCGATGCTTGCGTACCGTTAGCACGCTGAGATTCAGCTTGATGGCGATGTCCTTGCTCGAGTGCCCGTTGGCGATCAGCACGAGGATTTCCTTCTCCCGGGCCGTCACGGGCGGCACGGCGGCGGCGGTGTGCTCGAGGACATGGGCGAGCGAGTCGCTGACATAGCGGATGCCCGACAGCACCAGCGCGACGGCACGCAGCAGCTCGTCGCCGTCTTCGTGCTTGAGCATGTAGCCGTCGACGCCGATCGCCACGGCCGCCCGGACCGTGGCCGGGTTCTGATTGCCCGTGACGACCAGGATCCTGGTCTGCGGCGATTGCGCCTTGACTTGCTTCGCCAGTTCGATGCCGGGGAAGCCGGGTAGATCGAGATCGAGCAACAGCAAATCGGCCTGCGTATCGCACACCAACTGACCGACCATCCGGCCGTCGCCGGTCTCCCCCACGACGGTCCAGTTCGCTCGCGTCTTCAGCAGCAACTTCAGCCCGTCGCGAATGATGGCGTGATCTTCGGCAAGCACGATTTTTTTCATTTTTCTTTCGCCTTCTCCCGGCGCACCCGGAAGCTCGTTCCTTTGCGACAATACGATGCAACCCCGTTGCGACGTGTCACGCGGCGGGCGAGATCGACGCCCGCTCCGTTCAACGCCGGATCCGCTACGCGATTTTGAAATGGCAAACAGGATAGCGCAAGAATACCGTGCCGACGTGCAGCTGGAACTGGTCAATACGCTGTACCGACAGTCTCCGCCGATCCTGTTCGGCAACATCGCCGTCGTCAGCCTGACCACCTTTCTGTTGTGGAACGAGGTGTCGCGGCATGCGCTGCTCGCATGGGCCGCGGCGATCTGCGTGCTGACCGCGATCCGTACCGTCATGGTCTGGCGGGATCGCCGCGCGGGCGAACATCCTGCCGGGACGGCCACGCGCCGCGCGCGGAAATACATGGTGTTCGCGGGCGTGTCCGGCTGCCTGTGGGGCGCCATGGGCGTGCTGTTCTTTTCGCCGGACAACACGATCGTGACCGCGCTGATCTGCATCGTGCTGGCCGGCATGACCGGCGGCTCGGTAGCGTCGCTCTCGTCGTGGTGGCCGACCTACGTGGCTTATGCGTTGCCGACGGTGCTGCCGTTCGCGATCCGCTCGTTCGCGTACGGCAGCGCGCTGTTTTCGGTGCTGGGCTTCCTGTCGTTGTTCCTGCTCGCGGTCAATCTCGCCTTCAGCCGGACGCTGCAGCGTACCGTGCGCGATGCCGTGTCGCTGCGCTTCGAGAACGTCGACCTGATCCGGCAACTGACGCAGGAGAAGGAGCGCGCCGAACTCGCCAATCGAAGCAAATCGCAATTCCTGGCCGCCGCCAGCCACGACCTGCGTCAGCCGACGCATGCGCTCGGCCTCTACATCGCGACGCTGCGGGCGATGGCGCGCGCGCCGAGCGTCGACGGAACCGCTCTCGACGACATCGCCGAACGGCTCCGCACCGCGTTGAAAGGCATGTCGCAATTGCTGAACGTGTTGCTGGACATTTCCCGGCTCGACGCGGGCGTGATCGATGTCGAGCCGCGCCGCTTCGCGCTGCAGCAGGCGCTCGACGCGCTGGACAGCCAGTTTCGTCAGGCCGCGCTGGCCAAGGGGGTGACGCTCAGGATCCGGCCGACCGCGATCTGGCTGGAAACCGATGCGGTGCTGCTGCACACGATCCTGTCGAACCTGCTGTCGAATGCCGTGCGCTATACGCAGCGCGGCGGCATCCTGCTGGCCTGCCGGCGGCGCGGCACCGACGTCGAGATCCAGGTCTTCGATACCGGCATCGGCATCGCGGGCGATCAACTGCCGCACATCTTTCGGGAGTTCTACCAGATCGGCAACGCGGCGCGGGACCGCGAGCAGGGGCTGGGCCTCGGGCTCGCCATCGTGCAGCGCACGGCGGCGCTGATCGATGCGAGCGTGCGGGTGTGTTCGACCGCGGGCCGCGGCTCGCTGTTCTCGGTGCGGCTGGCCATGGCCGACCATGCCCCGTCGCACGCCACCGGCGCGCACCCGTCGGGCGAGCGTGCGGGCGCAGGGCGCGGGCAGGCGCGCAAGACCATCCTCGTCGTCGACGACGACCGCGACGTGCTCGCCGGCATGCAGACGCTGCTCCAGACCTGGGGGCATACCGTGATCGCTGCGCCATCGCTGGAGCGTGCGATCGAGCTTGCCGCGCCGCGGCGCGCCGAACTGGACATGATCGTGACGGACTTCAGGCTGGCGGGGCACGTGACCGGCGCCGATGTCGTCCACGGGGTGTTCCGCGTCATCGGACGCGAGATTCCGGCCATCATCATTACCGGCGATACGTCGCCCGAGGGCATCCATGCCGCTTCGTCGAGCGGCTTCAGCGTGATGCACAAGCCGCTCGACCCGCAGGAAATGCAGACCTTGATCGACGCGCCGGCGTGACGGCGCCGCGATGTCATCGCACCGCGCGCGCTCGGCACCCGCACGCGAATGCGACGCGTTCGCGACGGCAGCCGGCGCGGCCGGCGCAGCGGCGACGGCACTACTGCATCTGCGGTATTTCCCAAACGAAACGGGTGCAGTACCTTCGCACCTGCTGGCAATCGTAAAAAACAGTCGCGCGGGGTAGCGAAGAAGGCAGGACAGCCGGGGAGACCAGCCCACGGTTCAGGCCGCACGTCCGATCGAATCGGCACGGCGCCGGCACGGCCTGATGCCGCGGAACAGGATCGGTCGCAGTGCGGCCGATCCTGTTCCAGGCGTCGTCCTTTCTGAAAGCAACGCGACAGGGTGCCGTGCCTGCACCCTGAATCGCGCTCGCCTTGCGCATGAGCCGACCGGCCTCTCGCGGTCGAATCCTTGAACGGTCATGGCGCGGCCTCGCCCCCGCCTGCCTGGAGCGCAACGGTGATGGACAATCTGCCCAATATCATGGTGGCCGCGTTCCCGGCCTTCGCGGTGCTGATCGCCGTGGAAATCGTACTCGCGGCGGTGCTCGGCCGGTCGCTGTACCGGACCCGCGACACGCTGGCGAACCTCGCGCTCGCGGCCGGCGCATTCGTCGCCAGCGTGCTGACCGGCGGGCTGGTGCTGGCGGTACTGAGCTGGGTGTACGCGCACCGGCTCTTCACGATCCCGACGAACGTCTGGTGGGCGTGGGTGCTGTGCTTCTTCGCGGACGATTTCAGCTACTACTGGTTCCACCGCCTGAGTCACGAGGTGCGCTGGTTCTGGGCGTCGCATTCGGTCCACCATTCGTCGGAACAATACAACCTGTCGGTATCGCTGCGCCAGACGTGCACGGGCACGATCACCGGATCGTTCCTGTTCTGGGCGTGGATGCCGTGGGTCGGGTTCCATCCGAAGATGATCCTGTTCATGCAGTCGGTGAGCCTGATCTACCAGTTCTGGATCCACACCGAAGCGATCGGCAAGATGCCGCGCTGGTTCGAAGCGCTGCTGAACACGCCGTCGCAGCATCGAGTCCATCACGGCAGCGATTTCGACTACCTCGATACCAACTACGCCGGCACCACGATGATCTGGGATCGGCTGTTCCGCTCGTACACGCCCGAGCGATTCACGCCGCACTACGGGCTGACGTCGAGCATCGGCACCGACAATCCGTTCAGGATCGCGTTCTACGAGTGGCGCAATATCGCGCGCGACCTCGCGAAAGCCGACAGCCTGCACACCGCGATCCAGTACCTGATCCGGCCGCCCGGCTGGAGTCCCGACGGCAGTTCCCTGACGACGCGCGATGCGCGGCGTGCCGCACAGCAGGTTTCCTGAGAAGGCGATATGGCTCACACACGCGATCCACACGACCGGCGCCACGATGCGGCGCCATCCAGCGCCGGCCGCCGGCAATTCCTCGAATACGCGGGCGCGGGGTTGTTGTCCGCGATGCTGCCCGGGTGCGGCGGCGCGGATACGATTCAGCGGTCGACCTACGACGCGACCATCGCGGCGGGGCGGCAAACGATCCAGGCCGCGCTCGATGCCCATCCGCGGAACCTCGCGGGCATCTCGGTCGCGTTGCTCAAGGGCAATCAGGTCGTGTGGGCGCAGGCGTTCGGGAATGCGTCGATCAACCCGGCGGTCGCCGCCACGCCGACGACGCGCTACAACATCGGTTCGGTATCCAAAGTGATCGCGGCGCTGGCCGGCGTGATCCTGCAGGATCGCGGGCTGATCGACCTCGACGCGCCGATCGTACGGTACGTGCCGTCGTTCACCATGCTGTCGCCGCAGTATGCGCAGATCACGTCGCGTCATCTGCTGTCGCATTCGTCCGGGCTGCCCGGCCAGAACGTCGACGACATGTTCTCGTATGCGCCGATTCCGGGCTATGCGGCGACCGCGCAAAAGGTGCTCGCCAACGAACACCTGAATCATGCGCCGGGCCAGTTCGCGGTGTACTGCAACGACGGTTTCACGATCTTCGAGCTGGTGGTCGCGGCAGTCACCGGGCTGAGCTTCGCCGATTTCGTTCAGCGCGACATTCTCGCGCCGCTGAACATGACGAATTCCGGCTTCCTGACCAGCGTGCCGACGAGCGGCCAGTTCGCGCTGGCGTACGCGAACGGCATCCAGTACGGGCAGGAATTCGCGAATCCGTACGCCACCGGCGGCCTGTCGACGACGCCGCTCGACATGATGAACCTCGCGCAACTGTTCATCGGCAACGGCGTGTTCCAGGGGCGGCGCATCGCGTCGGCTGCCGGAATCGCCGACATGCTGACGGACCAGACCGACCGGTGGCAGATCAAGTCGACCCGGCTCGGTTACTCGTATGCCTATGGTCTCGGCTGGGACGACGTCGACGATCCGGTCCTGCGCGCGGCCGGCGCCGCCGGCGCGTACAAGAGCGGCGGCACGCAGTTCTTTTCAAGCCATTTCTACGTGCTGCCGGCGGCGCAAATGGCGCTGATGATCACCGGCAGCACCGGCTATGACGCGGCCGGCATCGCGCCCGCGATCCTGCTGCAGGCGTTGCAGGAAGACGGCAGCATCGCCGGGGCCCCCGCGAAGGTGAATGTCGCTGCACCGCCGGCGGCTGCGTCGCCGGACGTTTCCGCCGTCGGCGGCGTCTACGGCAACGAATCGGCGCCGATGCAGGTCGTCGTGAACGCGGACGGCAGCCTGGCGTTGACGCAATGGAACGGCACGGCGTGGACGGACGCCGGCTCGAACAGCGCGCCGTACGTGTATCGCAGCGACGGCTGGTGGTGGAGCGACGGCGATACCGTGTCGTACCGGTTCGATATCCTGCCGGGCACGGACGACGCGGGCAACGCGGTGAGCAATCGGTATCTGACCAAGCGTGTGGTCGACGGCTCGGGCTATGTGTTCCGCGTCACGCCGTATGCACAGCAATTGCCGGTGCTGCCGCAGCTCGGCGCCGCCTGGCAGGCGCGTGTGAACACGTCGTGGAACGTGATCAACGAATCGGCGCAGTCGGTGTTCTCGGGCGGCAAGCTGCGGGTGTCGCTCGGCAGCCTCGACGCGTTGCCGGGCTATGTCCTGTTCGCTTACAGCACCAGCGGCGGCGCCCACTTCAATTACCAGTTGTTGAAGCCGCTGGCCGACGACCGCTGCGGGATGACCGTGCAGATACCGGTGATGCCCGGCCGCGATCTGTTCGAAATCAGCATGACGAACGTGAGCAATGTCGAGACGATGGCGGCTTCCGGATGGCTGTGCCAGCGCGCGTGAGGGCCGGCGGGAAGGGCGCGAGGCGCGACGATCAGCGGCATGACCGACGCGCCGGCAAGCCGGCTCCGGTGTTAAGGCCGGAACGTGTGCCTTCGTGACCTTGTGCCGCATGACGATCGACAGGCAGTCAACCTCGAGGGCAAGCTCGAGCGGTCACGGCCTCGCTCGCAACGTCACATCGGCATTCGGCGTCGCGCCCACCTTTTCGAGCGCCGCAACCGCGGCGTCGTTGCCTTGCAGGATGGCGTTCTGCAGTGCGGTGCGGCCGAGCGCATCGACGTGATCCGGGTTCGCGCCACGGCCGACGAGCACCGGCAGCATGTCGAGGCGGCCGAACAGCGCGGCGAACGACAATGCCGTTTCGCCGGCGGGATTTCTTCGCAGGGCTGATGCAGGGCCTCGACATGACGACCTGGGTGCAGTTGCCGGACGGCAACCTGCAGGTGCGGTTCAACAGCGGCGTGATCCAGTATCGGCAGGGCACCGGCGCCTGGACCGACGCGTAGGCGGCCCGCCCGGGTGAAGCCGGCGCGGGACACGCGAGCGTGCGCCGGCGCAGTTGTCATCGCCGCGTCGATCAGCGTCACGCTGCCGCTTGTTTCAGCCGCGACGGCCGCTCGGCGGTTGAAAGGGGCTAAATGAATCGAACAAGGTCCCGAGTTGTCCGGTACTAGGTGTCTTCCCTGAACGGGATCGCCATGGCCGCTCACCGCGGCCGCCGCAGAGCCGGCGATGACGGCGTACGGCCTTGACCCGCAAGGCTTCCGGGCGGAATGGACGCATCCGGCAGCCCGATTGACCCATGCCAGAAAGTAATGACTTTGAGCAATTTTGGCAATTTTCAAACAATGCATCGAATCCCATACTGCGGCTCATCCAATCACCGCCAGCCTGAGTGGCGAACCGCAGAGGACTCGAGATGCAACGAAACACAAGTGGGCAGCCGACCGTTCGCGATGCCGTCGTGGACTTGATGCGGCGCCTCGGAATGACGTCGGTGTTTGCCAATCCCGGCTCGACCGAGCTGCCCATGTTCCGCGACTTCCCGGAGGACTTCCGGTACGTGCTGGGATTGCAGGAAGCCGTCGTCGTCGGTATGGCGGATGGATATGCCCAGGCCAGCGGCAATGCCGCTCTGGTCAATCTGCATTCGGCGGCCGGTGTCGGCAACGCGATGGGCAACATATTCACGGCTTTCAGGAACCGGACGCCGCTGATCATTACTGCCGGCCAGCAGGCCCGTTCAATTCTGCCGTTCGATCCGTTTCTGTCGGCATCGCAAGCAACCGAGTTGCCGCGGCCCTATGTGAAGTGGAGCATCGAACCGGCTCGTGCCGCGGATGTTCCGCTTGCGCTCGCCCGTGCTTACCACGTGGCGATGCAGGAGCCGCGTGGCCCGGTGTTCGTTTCCATTCCGGTCGACGACTGGGATCAGCCGGCCGACCTCGTCGAGGCGACACGGGTCAGCACCCGGTTCCGCCCCGATCCGGCATCGATCGCGGAGATCGGTGACGCGCTGGACAACTGCAAACGGCCGGCCATCGTCGTCGGCGCGGAACTCGATCGTGCCGACGCCTGGAGCGAGGCCATCCAGCTCGCCGAGCGCCACAATGCGCGGGTTTATGTCGCGCCGATGTCGTCACGCTGCAGCTTCCCTGAAGATCACCGACTTTTCGCCGGATTCCTTCCGGCGATGCGCGAAAAAATCGTTCGGATTCTGGATGGGCATGACTTGATCTTCGTCATCGGGGCGCCGGCTTTTGCGTATCACGTCGAAGGCAGTGGGCCGCATGTGCCTGATGGCGCGGCGTTGTACCAATTGATCGACGATCCGGCTACCGCGGCGTGGACCCCGGTCGGCACGTCGGTGGTGGCGAACGTTCGCCTGGGGCTGTCGGACCTGCTCGCCCGTCCGGCGCCGCGTGGCCGGCCGTTGCCGGCACCTCGCGAGGTCGTCGAGCGAGCCGAGCCCACGGCGGTCATGTCGGTCGCGTATGCGTTGCAGACGCTCTCCGAGGTGCGCGACGCAGCGGATATCGTGGTCGAGGAGGCGCCAAGTTCGCGGCCCGTCATGCAGCGTTATCTGCCGTTCACGCGCAGTCAGACGTTTTACACGATGGCAAGCGGCGGTCTGGGCTACGGCATGCCCGCCGCGGTGGGCGTGGCGTTGGGCAAACCCGGCAGCCGCGTGATCGGCCTCATCGGTGACGGCTCGACGATGTATTCGCCCCAAGCGATCTATAGCGCGGTCCAACTCGATCTCCCGATCACCTTTGTCATCCTGAATAACGCCCGCTACGCCGCCTTGCAGGAATTTGCGCCCGTCTTTGGCTTCTCCGCGTCGGATCCGGTACAGGGCACCGACCTCGCGGGGCTGGATTTCGTTTCTCTGGCCAACAGCATGGGTTGCGAAGGGGTGCGAGTGAGCGACGCGCCGTCGCTGAAGTCCGCGCTGGAAGACGCTTTGTCTTCGGGCAAAACGCGCCTTGTAGAAATTGTCGTGGCCTGACCGCGCGTCGTTGGTTCGACAGGCTGGCTTTTCAAACATATTCCAGGAGACGGCTATGAATCAGGTATCGATGTTGATCAACGGCGAGCGCACGATGGCTCGCGATGGGGCGACATTCGAGCGCCGCAATCCGCTCGATGGCACGGTTGCATCGACCGCACCCGCCGCGACCGTCGCCGATGCACAGGCCGCGGTGCACGCTGCCGCCGCCGCTTTTCCCGCTTGGTCGGCGATGGGACCCGGCGAGCGACGCGCATTGCTGAATCGAGCCGCAGATGCGCTCGAAGAAAAGCGCGACGCTTTCGCGCTGGCAATGGCAACCGAAACGGGCGCGTCCCGCCTGTGGGCCGATTTCAACGTCAAGCTTGCGGCCGACGGATTGCGCGAAGCTGCTGCGATGATCACGCAGATTTCGGGCGAAGTGATTCCGTCGGACGTGCCCGGCAATCTCGCGCTCGGGGTTCGGCAGGCCGCCGGCGTCGTGCTCGGGATCGCACCGTGGAACGCGCCCGTCATCCTCGGCGTGCGTGCCATCGCGTTGCCGCTGGCTTGCGGCAATACCGTCGTGCTCAAGGGTTCGGAAATTTGCCCCGCGACCCACGGCCTCATCATCGAGGCGTTGCAGGACGCCGGGCTGCCGCGCGGCGTCGTGAACTTCGTCACGAATGCGCCGGCGAATGCCGGCGCCATTGTCGAAGCGCTCATTGCCGAGCCCGCGGTCAGACGGGTGAACTTCACGGGCTCGACCCGCGTCGGCCGCATCATCGCCACCCAGTGCGCGAAGTTTCTGAAGCCCTCGGTACTCGAGCTCGGCGGAAAGGCTCCGTTTCTTGTTCTTCACGATGCCGATATCGACGCTGCGGTTCAAGGCGCGGCATTCGGGGCGTTCGCAAATTCCGGTCAGATCTGCATGTCCACCGAACGCATCGTCGTCGACACGAACATCGCCGACGAATTCGTCGCGCGCCTGGCCGAAAAGGCGAAGAGCCTGCCGCTTGGCGATCCGAGAAAGGGCCCGGCCGTACTCGGCTCCGTTGTAGACATGGCGACCGTCAGGAAGTGCAACGACCTGATCGACGACGCGCTGGCGAAAGGTGCGACGTTGGTCTGCGGAGGAAAATCCGAGACCACGCTCATGCCGGCCACGCTGCTCGATCACGTCACGGCCGACATGCGTATCTACCGGGAGGAGTCGTTCGGGCCGGTCAAGGCGATCGTCCGCGTCGAGGGAGACGAAGCGGCCATCGCATGCGCGAACGACAACGAATATGGTCTGTCGGCGGCAGTCTTCAGCCGTGACGTCGCGCGTGCGTTGACGGTAGCGAAGCGTATCGAGTCCGGGCTTTGCCACGTCAATGGGCCGACGGTTCACGACGAGGCGCAAATGCCGTTTGGCGGGATGAAGTCCAGTGGTTTCGGGCACTTCGGCGGCAAGGCGGGAATCGCGGAATTTACCGATTTGCGCTGGATCACCGTGCAAACGACGGCTCGTCACTATCCGTTCTGATGGTTGCCACGGTCGGGGCGCGTCTTGTTCGCGACGGACGAGACGCGCCGCTGGATCGTGGGCGCGAACAAAACAACAACCCTGTACCGGTGAGTAGCCTTCGCTCCTGTAACGACGAGCGATCGGCTTAAGGAGACTGCAATGCCTATTGTCAATTTTGAGTGGTCGCTCGATCGCACCCAGTTGGAGTCGGGCCATCACGTCGGAACACGGATTACCCAGGCCGGCGATTCAGGCTTCACTGCTCTGGTCGGGGGGCGAAATGAACGATCGTAATCCCGGTCTGCCGATCGTAGACATAGGCCGCACCCTTGATGACGGACCGTTCTCGGCGTTTCAGCGAATGGTCGTCTTTCTCGCCGCGTTCGCGATCGTGATGGATGGCTTCGATGGGCAACTCATCGGGTTCGCGATTCCCAGCTTGATCAAGGAATGGGGCATTACGCGCAACGCATTTGCGCCCGCCGTTGCTGCCGGCCTCGTAGGCATGGGTATCGGTAGCGCGTTCGCCGGCCTTTTCGCGGACAGGTTCGGTCGGCGCTGGGCCATTATTGGAAGCGTGCTGGTATTTGGCCTGGCGACGAGTTCGATTGCGCTATCGCCTGACGTCATGACCATTGCAATCCTGCGCTTCTTCGCGGGACTGGGTATCGGTGGTGCGCTGCCAAGCGCGACGACCATGACGGCGGAATTTACGCCGGCTCGCCGGCGGACGCTCGCAGTCACCGCAACCATCGTGTGCGTACCGCTGGGGGGCATGCTTGCGGGACTGTTCGCGAGCGTCGTGCTTCCTCACTATGGCTGGCGGGGACTTTTTCTCATCGGCGGCACGCTTCCCGTGGCACTGGCGTTCCTGCTGTATCTCGCCATGCCGGAATCGCCCCGTTATCTTGTCCGCCATGACGAACGCTGGAACGAACTGCGTCACCTGCTGACCCGCATGTCCCGCTCGATTCAGCCGGACGCCGTGTTCGCCGATCAGAAGGAACAGAAAGCGATACCGCGTCCGGGCTTTCGTGCTCTGTTCGCGGACGATCAAGGCCGTGACACGATTGCAATCTGGATCGCTTTCTTCATGAACCTGATCGCGGTCTACAGCGCATTCAGCTGGCTGCCGACGATGCTTGCAGGCGAGGGGCTCAGCCCTTCGGTGGCAGGTTCGGGCCTGACCGCCTACAACCTGGGGGGCGTCATCGGCGCACTGGGCTGCGCAGTGGCAATCGGCCGGTTCGGGTCACGCTGGCCTTTGCTCGTGTGCTGCCTGATGGCATCCGCGAGCGCGCTTTTCCTGCGCGGTATCGACGTCTCTGCCCACACGACGTTGCTTGTGTTCGGAATTGGTTTGCACGGCCTCTTCGTGAATGCAGTTCAGTCGACGATGTATGCCCTTTGCGCCTACGTCTACCCGACCGAGATACGCGCGACCGGGACCGCATCCGCGCTTGCATTCGGGCGGCTCGGAGCGATTCTCAGCGCGTTCGCCGGGGCATTCGTGATCACGCAGGGGGGAGCGTCCGCGTACCTGGGCATGCTTGGTGGGGCGATGTCGATGGTCTTTATCTGCCTGATGATCGTGCGTCGTCATGTTCCGCCCGTCAATCGCGCCTGACCTCAGGCTCCAGCTTGACAGAGGCGCGCGAATCCGGACTCCAGCGCGCCTCGTGTTCTTCGCATCACGATCTACTCCGACAGTACGTCAATCATGACAACAGGATTTCCCGGCATTTTCTCCGTCAGCGACTATCGTGACGAAGCCAGACGGCGGCTGCCACGAATGGTGTTCGACTACCTGGAAGGCGCGGCGGACGATGAATCGGGACTGAGGCACAACCGTTCGGCGTTCGATAAATTGCAGTTGTTGCCGCGCCGGCTGTCGGATGTCAGCATACGAGAGCAGTCGGTGGAACTTTTAGGCCAGCGGATTCCATCACCGCTGGTGATCGCACCAACGGGTCTCAATAGCGCATTCTGGCCCAAGGGCGACCTCGCACTTGCGCGTGCGGCGGCCAAGGCCGGTATTCCCTTTGCGCTATCGACGGCTTCCAACATGTCCATCGAAGAGGTGGCAAAAGGAGCCGACGGAGAACTGTGGTTTCAACTGTATGTGGTTCATCGCAACCTCGCGAAGAGCCTGGTCAATCGTGCCCGCGCGGCTCGCTATTCGACCTTGATCCTCACCACCGATGTAGCGGTCAACGGTTTTCGCCAACGCGATCTTCGCAACGGCTTTGCCATGCCGTTCAAGGCAAGTGCGCGCGCGGCCGTCGATGGACTGTCGCACCCGCGTTGGCTTTGGTCCTATCTGATGCACGGCATGCCGGAGTTGAGAAATTTCGCTACGGACGAGGCATCGGACACGGCCTCCCAGGCAGCGATTCTTCGCAGACAGATGGATGCGAGCTTCAGTTGGGACGACCTGCGCCGTTTGCGGGACGAATGGCCTGGCAAACTCCTAGTCAAGGGCATCGTGACGGCCGACGATGCCGCGCGGTGCGTCGAACTCGGCGCGGACGGCGTGATCGTTTCGAACCACGGCGGCCGGCAGCTCGCCGACCTGCCCGCGACAGCCGATGTGCTGCCGGATATTGTCGAGCGCACCTCGGGAACGACTGTCATTCTCGACAGTGGGATACGGACAGGAGCTGACGTCGTCAAGGCGATCGCCTTGGGGGCACATGCCGTGATGCTCGGGCGCGCCACGTTATACGGGTTGGCAGCCAGAGGGGAAATCGGCGTGAGCGACGTCATCGAGATGATCAAACGGGAAACAGACCGGACGCTCGCCCTCATCGGTTGCCGCTCGGTCGGGGAGCTCGATCGCAGCTACATTTCGAAGCGAACGACAATACCAATTGATGGGTTGTCGTTGCCTTGATGGGTCGATCGGAATCAGTATTAAGTTTCTGCATTTCGACGACGCCGGCACGCGACGTCGCCGCGCGGCCGCGCCTGACCCTGCCCGCGGCCGATGCCGAATGCTGTCCGAACGTCTACAGGTACCGGTCGAGTGTCTTCAGGATGCCCGTCTCGAAGGTTTCCGTCGGCTTCCATCTAAGCGGAAACAGCTCGAAGCCGGCACGCAGCGCGCTCGCGCCGCGCGTCTGCTGCAGGTAAAGGCTCGGCAGGACGCGCACGCGTGGCTGCGCGGTCGCATCGTCGAGGTCGCGCAAGCGCTCGAGCGGCATGGCGTCGCGGCGGAGGCTTAGGGTTCGGTCACGCGGCTCAGCCTACGACGAGCAGCGGCGGCAGCGTCGCGACGTCGGGCTGCTCGTCGAGCCGCCACAGGTAATCGAGCGCCGCGCGGATCTGCGTCGGGCTCCAGTGCCGCCGGCAGTTCTTCGCGAACTTCGCCTCGTAGTCGTCGCGCCGCATCGGCCGCGTCGGCGAGCCGGGCAGCTCGTCCACCTGCTTCGCGCAGGTCGTGCCGTCTTCGCACACGGCCGTCACCCGGTTCGGCGCCTGCGCCGGATAGCGGGCGGTCAGCGCCGGGTCCTCCTGCACCGTGACCCGCTCGATCAGCGCGCGCAGCGCCGGATCGTGCAGCGCGTCGTGCCGGTAGCTCTCGGTCGTGATGTCACCGTCGAGCATCGCGCGCGCGACGATGTACGGCAGGCTGTGATCGGCGGTCTCGTGGGTCGACGGCGCCCATTTTTCGCGGTCGCGGCCGGCGGTCACGTAGCCGACCGCGGTGGTGTGGATCTCGATGCGTCGGATGCGGCGCAGGTCGCCGACCTGCGCTGCGACGTCGAGCGCGGCCGGAATCGCGGTTTGGGTGAGTCCTTGCGCGGGATAGAACTTCACGAAGCACTTGCCGATCCGGAACGCGCCGTCGCGCCCGCCGAATTCGCGCGTGTCGACGGCGAACGGCCCGGACACCTGCGGAAAGAACCCCGCCATGCCTTCGAAGATCGGCGCGGGGCCGGTCAGCCCCGCGCGCGCGAGCTGCGTCGAGAACACCGCGTTGCGCGCCGCGTCCGCATCGGCGAGCGCCTTCCAGTTCGACAGCTGCTGGACGCGCGTCTGGTTCAGCGCGAGATGGCTGTTGATCGACAGGTTGACCGCCTGCACCAGTTGCGGCGCGGGCATGCGCATCAGCTTGCCGGCGGCGAGCGCGACGGCGGGCAGGCTGTAGCACGTGTGGTCCCAGCCGCGCGGGCTGATCGCGGCGGCATCCATCAGCCGGCACGCGATCTCGTACGCGATCGCGATCGACAGGATCAGGTCGTGGCCGCTCGCATGCTGCGCTTCGGCGACGGCGAGGCACGCGGACATGTTGTCGCTCGGATGGCCGGTTTCCTTGCCGGCGTACGCGTCGTTGAAATCGTAGTAGCGCAGCGCGGTGCCGGTCGCGAACGCGGCGAGATCGGGGCTCGTGCGTCGGTTCGTGCCGACGATCGTCGACACGCCGTCCGGCGACGCGAGCGCCGCGTCGCGCGCGATCCGCACCGGGCGTTCGTCGTGCGCGGCGATCGCGCAGCCGAGCGCGTCGATCAGATGCGCCTTGATCGTCTCGATCGTCGCGGCGTCGAGGTCGCGATACTGCAGCCCGGCCGCGTAGTCGGCGAGCTGTTGCGCGAGATCGGGGCGGCCGGCGGCCGCCGGCAGCGAGACGGCGCGGGCACGGGCGAGTGGTAGCGCGAGCGCGGCGCCGGTCAGCGTGGAAAGAAAGTGGCGGCGGTTCATGGTTTGAAGACTCCGAAGGTTCCTGAAAGGGCGAGAGAGGCAGGCTCAGAACAGCTTGCGCAGGCCGAGCGCCACGCCCGCGCTGCCGGCGCGGTCGGCGGCCAGCGTGTAGTGGAGGAAGTTGTAGTTGTAGTTGTCGAAATCGAGCGCGGCGCGGCGCGCGTAGCCGCCCGCGAGGTACAGCGTGACGGATTTCGACAGCAAGTAGTTCAGCTGCAGCGTGACCTGCTGCGGGTTGGCCGGGTGCGGTGCGCTCGCCTGCGCGTCCGGCGGATTCTGCGCACGGATGTCCTCGTAATAGAACGCGCCGAGCGCCTGCAGGTAAGGGGTGATCATGTAGCGCACGCCCGCCCACCAGAACGTGTAGTTCGTCACGACCGACCGCGTGGCGACGCCGCTCTGTCCGTGCGTGACGCCGGCCAGCAGCTGCGCGCGGTCGACGGACACGATCGCGGCGGCGGCGTAGCGGCGGAAATGCGCGAAGCCGCCAGGCTGCGGCGTGTTGACGTTGTCGAATGCGGCGGCGAACGAGAATGCGGCGCCGGCATAATCGAAGCCGGCGCCGTAGGCGGCATTCGCCTGGAACGCGCCGGGCGTGCCGCCGAACGAATAGTGCGTTTCGAGCGTCAGCGAGCCGATCTTCGCCAGGTACTTGGCGACGTTGTTCTCGCGGAAGTTGACGCCGACGATCGCGCCGGCCGGCTCGTACAGCGTCGAGTACGCGCCCGTCGGAGAATAGCGCTCCATGACGTCGAACAGCGTCGAATACTGGTGGCCGAGCCGCAGCGTGCCCCAGCGCTCGTGCTGCAGCCCGATCCACGCGGAGCGGTCGAAGCCGCCCGCGCCGGTGCCGGTACCGTTGTTCAGGTTGATGCCGCTTTCGAGCCGGAATGCGGCCTGCCAGCTGCCGCCGAGATCCTCGACGCCCTTCAGGCCCCAGCGCGAGCCGCTCTTGCCGCCCGACGCCATCCGCACGAGCGATGCCGACGACTTGTCGCCGGGCGCGGCCTGGTGGGTGAGGAATTCCGTATAGACGTCGGCCACGCCGTACAGCGTGATCGTGGTTTGCGCGCAGGCGCCGGCCGATACGAGGCCCAGTCCGCACAATGCGGACATTCGCTTGCCCATGGCTAGTCTCCTTCGAGGGTTTGTTGTTTGTTTGATTGCGGCGCCGCGCTGGTCGAGCGGCGCGGCGGTGCTGCGGGCGGCGCTATCCGGGCCGGGCAGCGAACCGGCTGCGTCGCGGCGGGACGCACGCGCGACGTGCGCATGTGCCGGGGTGAAGCACGGCGATGCAGGGCGGCGCGTGCATCACCGGGGCGCGCCGTCGTCACGCGCCTGCACGGCCGCGTGACGCGCGAGCACGCGCTTCGCGCGGGCGACGCCGGGCGCGTCGACCATCCTGCCGTCGACGCGCAGCGCGCCGCGCCCGTTCGCGCGCGCGTCGTCGTAGGCGGCCAGCACCGCATTCGCGTCGCGCACCGCGTCTTCGTCGGGACGGAACGCGCGGTTGAGCGCGCCGACCTGCAGCGGATGGACGCAGGTCGCGCCCGCATAGCCGAGCTCCGCGGACGCGCGCGCGACGCGCTCGAACGCGTCGAGATCGCGTAGCTCGTCGAGGCCGCCGATGAGGCCGAGCGGCAGGACGCCGGCGGCGCGCGCGGCGATGATCAGCAGTTGCTTCGGCACGCGCAGCACGTCGGCGCTCGCGGCGCTTTCGCAGTTCAGCGCGAAGTCGCCGCCGCCCAGCATCATCGCGACGACGCGCGGCGATGCCTGCGCGATCCGGTCCATCGCCTGGAACGCGCGCGGCGTTTCGACGATCGCGACGATCCGCGTGCGGCCCGGCGGCGCGCCGCTTTCCTCTTCGAGCGCGGCCAGCAGTTCGTCGATCGCCTCGACGTGCGAGCCGCCGCGCACCTTCGGCAGCACGACGCCGTCCACGCCGGCCCGGACGGCCGCGCGCAGGTCTGGCACCAGCAGGTCGAGCGGGCCGTTGGCGCGCACCAGCACGTCGCGGCCCGGCGCGCGCAACGCCGGCACGGCATCGGCCAGCCCGTCGCGGGCGGCCTCCTTGCATGCTGGCGGGACGCTGTCCTCGAGATCGAGGATCAGGGCATCGGCGTCGCTCGCGGCAGCCGAAGCGACGAAACGGGGGACGTGGGCGGGGACGTACAGCAGCGAGCGCCAGACCGGTTGAGACGAGAATTCCATCGATGATCCACGAAAATGAAAGCCGCTTTCATTTTTGTGGCGGATGATGGCATTCGTCAAGATTATCGTTAACGCCTAGTTTTCAAGGGGATTTTCGGAAATTACGAGCGAGTGAATCTGTGTTGATTCATGTTGCTGTCGTCGACGATCTGCGTATAATGAAAGCAACTTTCATTTTTAGATGCCGGCCGCAGCAGCACGACTCGGCCGGCATCGCACGAGGTGGACATGAGCAAGATGGAGACAAGCAATCCCGCAGAGGGCGGCGTGGCCGCGGTCAACCGCGCGCTGACCGCGCTGCTGGCGTTCGGCAACGCGCCCGGCGGGCTGATGCTCGCGCAGGTCAGCGAGGAAACGGGGCTCAACATGAGCACGCTGTTGCGGATGTTCGAGTCGCTCGAGCAGTTCCGCTTCATCAAGCGCCTGCCGGATGGGCGCTACGTGCTGGGGCCCGCCGTGTTCCAGCTCGGGATGATGTATCGCGAGTCGTTTCAGCTGCGCGAGTACGTGATGCCGATCCTGTCGACGCTGTCGGCGGAAACCGGTGAGACGGCCGCGTTCTACGTGCGCGAAGGGGATCAGCGTGTGTGCCTGTTCCGCATCCAGGCGCAGCGCTCGGTGCGCACGCACCTGCGCGAAGGCGACCGCTTTCCGCTCGACGTCGGCGCGGCCGGGCGCGTGCTGCTCGCGTTCAGCGGCACGCGCGGCGGCGACTACGAGAAGACGGCCGAGCAGGGCTACGCGGTGTCGATCGCCGAGCGCGACCCGGAAAGCGCGGCGATCGCGTGCCCGGCGTTCGGCGTCGGACGCGTGCTGAGCGGCGCGATCTCGCTCGGCGTGCCGCGCTATCGCTTCAACAAGAAGGTGCTGGCCGACTACCTGCCGCGCGTGCAGGCGGCCGCCGCCGAGCTGACGCGTGCGCTGGGCGGCGATCTGCCCGCCGCGGGCGCGGCGTTTCGCGCAGCCGACCAGCTCGGCGCGCTGCTCGAGTAGCGCCGGCGCGCGGCCGAGCGCGCGCACTTCGAAGTCCGCATCGAACGACTCACCCACCAACCAGGAGACCAGCATGTTCGTTCCCGACCCGCAGGCCGCTCACGCGGCCGGCGCGCGCCGTCGCGCGTCCACCGGCCCGATCCATCCGAAACCGTTCGACGCCGGCGCGCGGGGGCCGCTCGCGGGCGTGCGCGTCGTCGATCTGTCGCGCCTGATGGCGGGCAACATGCTGAGCGTGCAGCTCGCCGATTTCGGGGCGGATGTCGTCAAGGTCGAGAGCGAGCGCGGCGATACGCTGCGCGCGGTCGGCGCGGGCGGGATCAGCACGAACTGGAAGGTGTACGGACGCAACAAGCGCAGCGTGTGCGTCGACCTGCGCGCGCCCGAGGGGATCGACATCGTCCGCCGGCTGGTGCGCGACGCGGACGTGTTCGTCGAGAGCTTCAAGCCCGGCGTCGCCGAAAAGATGGGGCTCGGCCCGGACGACCTGCTCGCGATCCGTCCCGAGCTGGTGATCGCGCGGATCTCCGGCTGGGGGCAGACGGGGCCGTACCGCCACAAGCCGGGCTTCGGCACGCTCGCGGAAGGGTATGCGGGGTTCGCGGCGATCAACGGCTTCGCCGATCGCGAGCCGGTGTTGCCGCCGATGTTCCTCGGCGACATGACGGCCGGGTTGTCCGGCGCGATCGCCGTGCTGGTCGCGCTGCATGCGCGCGCCGCGCACGGCGCGGCGGGGCAGGTGATCGACGTGTCGCTGTTCGAGCCGCTGCTGTCGATCCTCGGGCCGGCTGCAGCGAACTACGTGATGACCGGCGAGATCAAGGCGCGCACCGGCAGCCGCTCGTCGAACACCGCGCCGCGCAACGCGTATCGCACGCGCGACGGCAAGTGGCTGTGCCTGTCGAGCTCGACGCAGGCGATGGCCGAGCGGCTGTTCCGCGCGATCGGCCGAGCGGACCTGATCGACGATCCGCGCTACGCGACCAACGTGCAGCGCGTGCAGCACGCGGAGGCGCTCGATGCGATCGTCGGCGAATTCATCGCCGTGCGCGATCTCGATGCCAATCTCGCGTTCTTCGAGGAAGCAGGCGTGACGGTCGGGCCGATCCAGGACATCGCGCAGATCGTTCAGGATCACTACGTGATCGAGCGCGAGGCCCTCGTCGAGCTGCCGGACGACGACGTCGGCAGCCTGCCGATGCACAACATCACGCCGCGCCTGTCGGCCACGCCCGGCGCGTTCCGCCGGCCTGCACCAGCACTCGGCGAGAACAATCGCGAGATCCTGCTGCCGCTGCTCGGCGAACGCGAATACGAGCGGCTCGCCGGGCTGGGCGTGATCCGCACGCGCTAGGCGCGCCGTGCGAGGCGGCCGCGAACGACGGCCGCCGCACCCTGGACATTGCATGGAGGAGACACCATGAAGCCACGCTGGACCCATCGGCCGCCCGGCTCGAACTGGGGGGATTTCGGCCCTGACGATCAGAAAGGGCGCTTGAACTGGCTGACGCCCGACGCGGTGCTGCGCGGCGTCGCGGAGGTGCGTGAAGGCCGCGTGTTCTCGCTGAGCCTGCCGCTCGACGTGCCGCGCGGCGGCGGACTGAACGCGCGGCGCCGGCCGCCGGCGATCATGCCGGCGCTGCACGGCGACAAGCCGTACTTCGGCTATCGGGCGGACGAACAGGTTGCCAACGCAACCGATGTGGTTTGCGACGATTCGTTCTGCATGCACTCGCAGTTCTCGACGCAGTGGGATGCACTGTCGCACGTCGGCTCGCTGTTCGATCCGGCGGGCAACGGCGAGCGCGCCCGCGTGTTCTACAACGGCTACCGGATGGACGAGCACATCCGGGTGCCCGAAGCGGGTGCGCCGCGCGGCGGTGCGCGCGCGCTCGGCATCGAGGTGATGGCGCAAACCGGCGTGCAGGGGCGCGGCGTGATGGTCGACCTGCGCCGCCACTTCGGCGACGAGCGGCGCAAGATCGGCTACGCGGAATGGATGTCGGTACTGCGCGCGGACGATGTGGTCGTCGAGCGCGGCGACATCGTATGCGTGCATACGGGCTTCGCCGATCGCCTGATCGAAGCCGACGCGCTCGGCGAGCCCGCCGCGCCGGACGTGTGCTGCGTGCTCGACGGCAACGATCCGCGCCTGCTCGAATGGATCGACGCATCGGGGCTCGCCGCGCTCGCGGCGGACAACCATGCGGTCGAGGAGCGCCCGCGCCATGCGTCGGCGCGCGAGCGGCCCGGCGCGCTGATGCCGCTGCACGAGCTGTGCCTGTTCAAGCTCGGCATTCATCTCGGCGAGCTGTGGCATCTGACGCCGCTCGCCGACTGGCTGCGCGCGCATCGGCGCAACCGCTTCCTGCTGACCGCGCCGCCGCTGCACCTGCGCGGGCTCGTCGGGTCGCCGGTCAATCCGGTCGCCACCGTATGAACGCCGGCGCCGCGCGCACCCGCGCCGGCGCCCTGTCCGCCGCTTCGCGCAGACCGCGCGGGCGGATCACCGAGGAATCGCCATGTCCCATTCCCATGCGGCGTCGATCGCCGCGCGCATCGACCGCCTGCCCGCGACGGCCAGCATCTGGACGCTCGTGATGTTCCTGAGCGTCGGCGGTTTTTTCGAGATCTACGACCTGTTCCAGATGACCTACCTGCCGCCCGGGCTGATCCGCGACGGCATCTTTCACGCGGGCTCGCACGGCGTGCTCGGCATGTCGGACCAGGGCGCACTCGGCGCGGCGACGTTCGCCGGGCTGTTTGTCGGCGAGATGTTCGTGTCGCGCCTCGCGGACCGCATCGGACGGCGCGCGCTGTTCACCGGTGCGCTGCTGCTCTACACGGCGGCAAGCCTTGCGATGTGCGTGCAGACGCATGCGCTCGGCATTCTCGTATGCCGCTTCGTCGCGGGCTGCGGCATCGGCGCGGAGCTGATCACGATCGGCGCGTTCCTGACCGAGCTGGTGCCGAAAGCAGTGCGCGGGCGTGCGTTCGCGCTGTGCTTCGCGATCGGCTATCTCGCGATGCCGGTGCTCGCGCTGGTGTCGTGGCTATGGGTGCCGCGCGATCCGCTCGGGGTGTCCGGGTGGCGCTGGGTCGTGCTGCTCGGCGGCAGCGGCGCGGTCGTCGTCTGGTGGCTGCAGTCGCGGCTGCCGGAGTCGCCGCGCTGGCTTGCCAGCACCGGCCGCGAGGCCGACGCCGAAGCCGTGCTCCAGCGGCTCGAGCAGGCGGTCGAGCGGGAATCCGGCCGGCCGCTGCCTGCGGTCCGGATGCCGGCTGTCGCAACGCCGGCCGCGCGGCGCGCGCCGTCGATGTGGGATGCGCGGCATCGCGGCCGCACGGCGATGCTGATCGTATTCAACGCATTCCTGAGCATCGGCTTCTTCGGCTTCAGCCAGTGGCTGCCGACGCTGCTGGCCGCGCAGGGCGCGAGCGTCACGAAGAGCCTCTGGTATGCGTTCGTGATCGCGTTCGCGTATCCGGTGTCGCCGTTCGTTGCCGGCGTGCTCGCTGACCGCATCGAGCGCAAGTGGCTGATCGTCGCGTCGGCGTTCGGCGTCGCGCTGTTCGGCACCGCGTTCGCGATGTCGGCGCAGGCACCATTCGTGATCGCGTTCGGCCTGCTCGTCACGCTGTCCAACACGGTGCTCGCGAGCAACGGCACCGCGTACCAGTCGGAAGTGTTTCCGACCGAGATCCGCGGGCGCGCGCTCGGCTTCGTGCATTCGATCGGCCGCCTGACCGGAATCGCGAGCAGCTTCATCGTCGCGCTGCTGCTCGAGCGCGCCGGGGTGTCCGCAGTGTTCGTGCTGATCGGCGGCAGCATGCTGATCGTGATGGTGTCGATCGGTGTGTTCGGGCCGTACACCAACAACCGGGCGCTGGATGAGATCACCGGCCGCAGCGACGATGGCGCCGAGAACGCGGCGGCGGTGCGCGGGCTCGCCGCATTGCCGACTCGGCGTGTCGATGGGCGGCATAAAGGAGCCGGGGATGGGGCGGTGTAATGGCACCGGCAGCAACGGGGCAAGGCGCGGATTCGAACGGTTTCAAGACGGCAGACACCGTCGGCGTAGTCGATCGAGCGGCGCCGCGTCGTGACAGGATTGCCCGGTTCAAAAATGCATGGCAAGGCAATGCCATTTATCCCGGGAGCCGGAATTCGCGTCCATCACGAATCTCCGGCATCAATCTGGATGCACGTGATTCCATGCTCACCGGCGAAACCTGAAGCGGCAGCGCGCCTGCCGGTATTCGTGCCGTGACACCGAGACGCGAATCACGCAGATTCGCCGGATCTGCCCCGATCGTAGAACATCGCGAACAATTCGGATTGCGATCCGACACCAAGCTTCGCGTAAATGTGCTTCTTGTGCGCACGCACGGTCTCGAACGAAATCGACAGCTTTTCCCCGATCGCGCGAGACGAAAATCCGCTCAATGACAGCATCGCGACTTCGATTTCGCGCGTGGTCAACGCGCCGCGCCCGCTCTTTCCGGTCAGCATCCCGAAGCGCGCCTGCGGGTCGGGCGCTTCGCCTTCGGTCACGCGCGGCGCATCCTTGATCGCGAACGTCTCGAAGCGCAAGCGCTGCTGCATCAACGACAGGACCCAGGGCGTGTACAGCGTGAGCAACGCAATCTCGCGATCGTCGTACTTGCTCATCTTGCCGAGCGAAAAGCCCAATGTGTGATCGCGATCGATCATGACGTTGAAATGCACTTCGTCGCCGACGATGTTTTTCCTGAAGTACCGCTGGTAGTACTCGGTCATCCGGAAATTGTCCGGCGCGACGTCGGCGAGCGTGTAGAAGCCCGACGCCTGCGTTTCGAACGCGGCGAGATAGAACGGATCGAGTTGATAGAGAGCGGCCAGATAGTCCTGAAACATCAGGTCGACCTTGCCGTCGGGCATGGCCTGCTCGCCAAGCACGAGAGGCGGCGCGGCGCGTGCGAAACGCAGCGCGACCCAGTTGTCGAACTCGAGATGCCGCTCGAGCACACGCGTGAGGCGTGCCCAGAAATGCGGGCCATCGAGGGCGTCGATGGCCGAGCCAATCTCCCGATGAAAAGCGAGATCTCGCCATTCGAAGTCCATCGTGTGCTCCGGTGAGGGTAACCCTGGCGGGGAATTTCAGGTCAAAAATAATAACCCGATAATCGGCCTCACTTCGACAGGCAGGGGTACACGGCCTGTTTCGCTCGACCGCGCGTCGTATCAGAAGGGCAGGGCAGACGACGCGCCGATGAAAGGCTATTGGAAGGAGACGGTTTTCATGCAGGTAGAACTCGCGCAACTCTCGCTGATCGACGGCGACGTCGCGCACAACACGCGCAAGGTGATCGACACGATCGGGCGCGTCGACGTGGCAGGCGGCACGAAACTGATCGTGTTCCCCGAGACGACGTTGTCGGGCTTTCCGACCCGGGACAATGTCGCCGAAGTCGCACAGACGCTCGATGGCCCCGGATTATCCGCGGTACGCGACGCGGCACGACAAAAGGGCGTCGCTGTCGCCGTGGGCCTCGCCGAGCGCGACGGCAACCGGTTTTACAACACCACGGTACTTGTCGACGAGCAGGGCGACATTGTGCTGCGCTATCGCAAGACGCATCTGTGGGCATCGGATGTCGGTGTCTTCACGCCGGGTGACCGCTTCGCGACGTGCATCTGGAACGGCCTGACGGTCGGTCTGCTGATCTGCTACGACATCGAATTTCCCGAAACGGCGCGAGCCGTCGGCGCGCTCGATGCCGATCTGCTGATCGTCACGAACGGCAACATGGACCCGTTCGGCCCGGTGCATCGCCGCGCGATCGCGGCACGCGCGATGGAAAACCAGATGTTCGCGGTGATGGTGAACCGTTGCGGGGCCGGCGACGACAATCTGACGTTCGCAGGCCTTTCCGCGCTCGTCGATCCGTTCGGCGAAACCGCGCTGGAACTGGGCAGGGACGAGGCGGTCGTGCTGGCGAACCTCGATCTCACGCGTCTCGAAGCGAGCCGCGAACACTACAACTACCTGCACGACACACGTGTGGCGCTTGATCTCGCGCCGCTCGAGCAGTCGGACGGCCATCGCGCATTCATGATCGAAGCGCGTTGTCAGCGCGGCGAATAATCCGGTTTCGCAGTCCGTTCACGGCATCGCGCGGGCGTCATGCGTCGCCCGGGCGTGCCCGTTCAATCGAAATGTCGGCCGAAGGCACACAGGCATTCGCATCGGCCCCGAAGGTCCAGGAGATAACATGCAAGCGTCGTCATCCCATGAATCGCCGAGCCTGAAGCGCACGCTCGGCCTGCCGTCCGTGCTGCTGTTCGGCCTCGCCTATATGGCGCCGCTGATCGTCTACGGTACCTACGGCGTGCTCGCCAAGGCCAGCGACGACACGGCCGCGCTCGCCTATCTGCTTGCGCTGATCGCCATCGCGTTCACCGCGCTCAGCTACGGCAAGCTCGCCAGGCTCTATCCGACTGCAGGTTCTGCCTATACGTACACGCGCAAGACGTTCAACCCGCACCTCGGCTTCATGATCGGCTGGGCGACGCTGCTCGACTATTTCTTCCTGCCGATGGTGATCTGGTTGATCGGCGCTGCATATCTGAACGCCGCCTTTCCACATGTGCCGACCTGGATCTGGATCGTCGCGTTCATCGTATTGACGAGCGGCTTGAACATCGTCGGTATCGAACTGGCTGCGCGCTTCAATATCGTGCTGATGATCGTGCAGCTCGCGATCGTCGTGATGTTCGTGGCGCTGTGCTGGCACTACGCGTCAGCCGCGGCCGGGCCGGGCGGCATCGCGATGGCGGAGCCGTTCTTCAAGCCGCACGTGCCGTTCGGCGTGACGATGGCGGGCGCCGCGATCGCTGCGTATTCGTACCTCGGCTTCGACGCGGTGTCGACGCTGACCGAGGAAACGATCGAGCCGAAAAAGAACATGCCGCGTGCGATCTTGCTGATTGCGCTGATCGGTGGGGCGATCTTCGTGATAGCGGCATACACGATGCAGCTCGCGCACCCGGGCGTCGAATTCAAGGACACGGATTCAGCCGCGTTCGAGGTCGCGAAGATGATCGGCGGCGATGTGTTCGTCACCGTATTCCTCGCGGGTCTGATCCTCGCCCAATTCGCGTCGGGGATTTCCGCGCAAGCGAGCGTCGGCCGACTCCTCTATGCGATGGGGCGCGACGAAATCCTGCCGAAACGCGTATTCGGATTCATTCACCCGCGCTTCAAGACACCGGCGATCAACATCGCGCTGGCGGGCGTGGTCGGCCTGATCGCGCTGAAGCTGGACGTCGCCACGTCGACGTCGTTCATCAACTTCGGCGCGTTCCTTGCCTTTACGGCCGTCAATCTGTGCGTGATTCGCCTGTATCTGTCGGGCAATCATGGCGAACGCCGGATCGGGGTGTTCGGCGGGCTCGTGTTCCCGGTGATCGGCGCGGTGTCCGATATCTGGCTGCTCGTGAGTCTCGAGAAGGCGGCACTGGTCCTCGGCATCGCGTGGTTCGTGCTCGGGCTGGTATATCTGTGCTGGATTACGCGGCTGTTTCGTCAGGCGCCGCCGGAAGTGCCGATTTGATCGAGGTGAGGCGGGCTGCAGTGCGGTTGCTATGCGCGGATGCTTCGCGTCCCTTCCAGCGTCGGCGATCCTACAGTGCTTGCTTCAGGTGACCATTGCGAGGCAATAATAGTGCAGGTTCGCGTTCTGAGGAGATCGAATGCCGAAATCGTTCCCGCGCTTCACCCTCAAAGTGGCGCTTCAGCACATCGATCCGCCCGTCTGGCGTCAGATCGAAGTCGAAGGAACTGAATCGCTGCGCAAGCTGCATCACATTCTGCAAGCAGCTTTCGGATGGGAAGACACGCATCTTCACGACTTCCTGATCGATGGCATGACCTACGCCATGTTCGAGATCGATGATGTGGTGGACTTTGCTGACTCGGGCACGACTGCAGATGACCGAAAGGTTCGTCTGCAGGCGGTCCTGAAGCCAGGTTCGCGCTTCGTTTACCGATACGACTTCGGGGACGGCTGGAATCACAGCGTCGTCGTCGAGAAGATGGAAACGATCGAGGGCCAACCTTGGGGAGAAGCCCAAGTCATTGGCGGCGCCCGTGCTTGTCCGCCGGAGGACGTTGGCGGTCCATCCGGCTATGAGGCGTTCCTGAATACGCTATCCAACGATCCGGACAGTGAAAAGGCAGAGCGTTACCGAAACTGGATCGGGTCCGGCTTCGACGCGGAATTGTTCGATTTGCGCGCTGCCAATGCAGCGCTGTTGCGCATGGCTTCCAACCGTTGGGGCAATCGGTAACTCAAACTGCGTCAAGACTCTGGACGGCATGAAGACGAGCTGATGGACTTCATGACTCTAACGAGACCGCAGTATGCCGATAGAACCTTAGTGTTGAGCTGAAGCGGCTGATCTTCGGCGCGGGACGCAACACCGCCAAATGCACCAGTGTCGTAGCCATTTCAAGATGTCGGGGCACCAGCCAGATAGAAATGTCCGGTTTTAAGGTTGGTTGGCTGCGTCTCTTTCCTCGTTTTGAGCGTTACGCAGTGTCGAAGGTCGGCGCCTGAACGGGCAGGGCGCTCACGTTCGTTTCTCCAGCTTTTGCAGACCGACGGCTAGGTTTGTTTGGCGGCTTTGCGGTTTGCCGACGGTGCGCCAGATCCACGATCACATGCTCGATGTCGGCCTGCGTGATCTCGCGTTGCTTCTTCTTGCCCGGTTCAGCCTCGTTTCGATTGGTTCGCGTCGCGTCACCACGATGCGTTCGAGATGGGGCTTTACCGATTCGACTGTTATCGCGTTGCGCCTGGATCGTCTGCGCAACCTGGAGCACGTGACTCAGGCGCTTGTGTTCGACAACAGCAGCTTGATCGATCTCGGCCAGCCGGTCGTACTGTCTACAGGGCAACATGCGACCCTCTGTTCGGAGTTCGATGCGCCCGTCCGGGTACTCCCATACCTCGATCGTTCGACCGATCAGCTTCCGATTCTCCGGCGTATCGTCCAGCAAATACATCACTCGGTCGTACTGCACCGTGAGCGATTTCGTCACTTTCCGCGGCTCGCGCCACGTCATCACCAAGTCGAGATTCTCGTCGGCGCGCAGCGATCGGTGTGCATTGAAGTCGCTCTTCGGCGGCTTTGCGAAGCGTGTGTTGTAGGCGGCCATGAAGGAGGGCGCGTAAGCGTTGGCGTCGGCCACCGTGTTGATCCCACGCAGCCGCATCTCCTTGACCAAGCGATCCTGCAACGTCAGATGTGCTCGCTCGACTCGCCCCTTGGCCGGACTGCTGTTTGCGCAAAACGTATCGATGTTCAGCTCGTACATCGCGCGGCCAAAGTGCGTTACCCGATTACCAGTCTTGCCCGGCGTCGAATTGCGGAACACGCTGTACTTGTCGCTATAGAACGCCCCCGGTTTGCCATGGCACTCGATATACGCTCGCGTCGCCTCGAAGTAGCTGAAGGTCGATTCGGTCTGCGTGAAGTGCAGCATCATCAACCGGCTCGTCGCATCGTCGACGTATACCAGCAGCGTGCAGGCCGGCGCCCGTTCCTCGAACCACCGATGATCGCTGCCGTCGATCTGGATCAGTTCACCGAGGCAAGAGCGCCGCGCTCGCGGCTGGTAGACCTTCGGCGGACGCTGTCGGCGCGGAATCCACAAGCCAGCGTCCGTCATCAGCTTCCTGACCGTTTCCTTGGCTAGCCGAATGCCGTGACACTCCCAGAGCTTCTCGCAGGCCAGCGTCGGCCCGAAATCGGCATAGCGATCGCGGATGATCGACAGAGCCCGGTCGGCGGCCCATGGGTCCAGGCGACGGTTGCCGGGACCGCCACGCTTACGCGAAGCTAGTCCAGCTGCGCCGGATTCCCGATAGCGGATCACCAGGCGTTCGATCTGCCGCACTGTCAGCCCCAGCCGTTCGGCTGCACGGCCGGGCTTCAAGCCCATATCCACCACAGCCTGGATCACCTTCAGACGGTCGAGTTCTCGCATGTTCAATGTCACCAATGCTGTTCGGTGCATCGCCGGCTCCATGATCTGACGGGGGCCGACAAGCTTACCGAGGTCCAAACGCGACATTTCTAAATGGCTGGAACACGACATTTCTAAAAAGCTACTACACACCAGTGTCGTAGCCATTTCAAGATGTCGTGGCGCCAGCTAAATAGAAATGTCCGGTTTTGAGGTTGGGGTTAGGGTTGGTT